>DASWUW010000372.1:0-1611 GCA_036406335.1 Trebonia sp. | reverse complement strand
GGCCGTCCCGCCGGTCGCCTTCACCGACCTGACCAAGGCCCTGGGACAGCACGGGCTGGCCGAGGGCTCCCGGGTGGTCTACGAGAAGCCGTTCGGCACCTCGAAGGACAACTTCCACGAGCTTGACCAGGTTGTCCATTCAGTACTGGACGAGCAGCAGGTGTACCGGATCGACCATTTCCTGGGCAAGGAAGCTACCCAGGACCTGCACCTGCTGCGCTTCGCGAACCTGTCCTTCTCGTCCATCTGGGACGCCGAGCACGTCGAGGCGGTGCAGATCGACGTGCCGGAGACGCTCGACGTCGCCAACCGGGCGCAGTTCTACGACGCCACCGGCGCGGTGCTGGACATGCTGGTCACCCACCTGTTCCAGGTGGCCGCCGAGGTCGCCATGGAGCCGCCGGCCAGCCTGGGCCCGCTAGACCTGCAGGCCGCCAGGGAAGAGGTCATCCGCTCCTTCCGGCCGCTGGACCCCGCCGAGGTAGTGCTCGGCCAGTTCGACGGGTACCTCAGCATCGACGGGATCGACCCGCACTCGCAGCGGGACACGTTCGTGGCCGCCAAGCTCTGGATCGACACCGAACGCTGGCGCGGCGTCCCGTTCTACCTGCGCACCGGCAAGCGGCTGGCGCAGTCGGCCCAGCGGGTCAGCCTGATCCTGCGCGACCCGCCGGGGCCGCTGGCGGGCAAGCTGCCCAAGGATGCCAACGTGCTGTGCTTCTCGCTGGCCGGCGACGGTGAGATTGACCTGTCCCTGGTGGCCAAGAGGCCGGGCCCGGGGCTGGACCTCGACGTCGCCCACGCCGACATCTCACTGGCTAGCCTCCCCGGCGCGGACCCGCTGCCGCCGTACGTCCGGCTGATCCACGACGTGCTGCTGGGCGACCGCTCGCTGTTCACCCGGCCCGACGGCCTCGCCGCGGTGTGGGACGTCGCCGAGCCCCTGCTGAGCAACCGGCCCCAGGTCATCTCCTACGAGCCCGACTCGTGGGGACCGGCCGAGGCCCGTGACCTCGTCGCCCCCGGGCACTGGATCCTGGGCCAGTAGGCGGGTTTCTCAGACCCCGGTCTAGCCGCCGCCGAGAATCTCCGGCCGCCAGACCGGGGTCGGTCCAGGGGAAGTGCCGCTGACTGCCACGCGGCAGTTAACCCGCCCCGGTTAGTCCTGCTCAGCCTGGGCCCATCGTGAGCGCGGCAGTACGACCACGCCGACCCCGGGCGCGGCTACCACCATCCTGCGTTCGGCCAGCCGGGCCTGCGCGCGGGCGGCGGTTGTCTTGGCCACCCGTACGTCTAGGCCAGCACGACGGCCGAGGGCACGGTCGAACCGGGATTCCAAACACCCGCGTATTTGGCGCTCACTACCATCAGAAACATACGGAAGATGGTCCGTGGACCTCAAGATGGAAGGCAGCGCGGCATGAGTTGCCCCGATCACTCGCTAGTCTCCAGCCTGTCCCACGCGGAAAAGGAAGCGCGGGAGGCAGCCGACGACCGCGCGCTAGCGGCCGCGAGGGACAGCTTGCCCGCCCGGCGAATCATCGAGGTATTCGGCGGTTTCCTGGCCGTGCCGGCCGGGTCCGTAATCGCGCAGTCCACGACTCTAGACGG
>DASWUW010000371.1:0-4921 GCA_036406335.1 Trebonia sp. | reverse complement strand
CGTGGCTGCGGCCAGGAATGCCCGCCGATGATTGTCTGTTCAACTATTCGTGAAGAAGATCGGGTTCTTGTCCTTCGGGCACTGGTCGGACGCGCCGGGCTCACAGGTGCGGTCGGCGTCGGACTCGCTGCTCCAGTCGATCGAGCTGGCCGTCGCGGCCGAAGAGCTCGGCGCGGACGGCGCGTACTACCGCGTGCACCACTTCGCGCAGCAGCTCGCCTCGCCGTTCCCCCTGCTGGCGGCGGCGGGCGCGCGCACCAAGCGGATCGAGCTGGGCACGGCCGTCATCGATATGCGGTACGAAAATCCGCTGTACATGGCGGAGGACGCCGGCGCGGCCGACCTCATCGCCGGCGGCCGCCTGCAGCTCGGTATCAGCCGGGGGTCACCCGAGCAGGTGATCGACGGCTGGCGCTACTTCGGCTACCAGCCGGGGGAGGGCAAGACCGAAGCGGACATGGCCCGCGATCACGCCGCGGTGTTCCTCGAGGTGCTGAAGGGCGACGGGTTCGCCCAGCCCAACCCGCGGCCGATGTTCAGCAACCCGCCTGGCCTGCTCCGGGTCGAGCCGCACGCGCCCGGGCTGCGAGAGCGTATCTGGTGGGGGGCCGCCTCCCAGGGCACCGCGGTCTGGGCCGCCGCCCAGGGCATGAACCTGCAGAGCTCGACGCTGATCAGCAACGAGTCACCGGACCCGTTCCACGTCCAGCAGGCCAAGCAGATCCAGGCCTACCGCGACGCCTGGAAGGAAGCCGGACACCAGCGGGAACCCCGCGTCTCGGTCAGCCGTTCCATCTTCGCGCTGACCGACCGGCGCGACTGGATGTACTTCGGCGCCCGCAACCAGGACGCGGACCACGTCGGCTTTATCGACGGGGAGAACGAGGCGATCTTCGGCCGCACCTACGCGGCCGAGCCGGACAAGCTCATCGAGGAGCTGAAGGAGGACGAGGCCATCGCCGCGGCCGACACGCTGCTGCTCACCGTCCCGAACCAGCTCGGCGTGGAGTACAACGCGCACGCCATCGAGTCCATCCTGACCCACGTCGCCCCGGCCCTCGGCTGGCGCTAGTCCTGGTCGAAGCGCCTGGAGTCGTGCCGGTGCTGATGGAGGTCCCGCCGGGACTCCAGGCGTTCCCGCCGGTCTTCTATGCGGTCCTGCATCCGGGCCTGCCTGGCCTCCAGGCGCTGCTGCCGCGCCTCCCGGGACGCCTCCAGCGTCGGGCTGCGCTTGACGCCGACGCCGCCCATGACGGCCACCCCGTTGACCGTGATAACCGGTCCGCCGGGCCCGCCGCGGCCGGCGACGGTGTGCTCGAACGCGCCCATGATGCCGACGCCGGTCACCCGGACCACCGCGTCCTCGGGGACGATAATCTCGCAACCGCCCAGGATCGCGATGATGTGGATGGTCACCTCGCGGTCCTCGAAGGTGGCGTCGCGCAGGTCGATCTCGCCGCCGCCCAGGAAGCAGAACGCGTTGAAGACCCTGGGCACCACCCAGTCGCCCTTACGGGAGAACCCGCCGAGGATGGCCACCGCACCGCCCGAGGTCGGCTCGCCGCCAAACCGGGCCGGGTCCGCGGCCAGGGCGGACCGGGCGGCCGGCGGGTACCCGGGGCCGGTGTCCGGCAGGTCGTAGGTAATCGGCTCGAGCTCGGCGTAAGTCTTCGCCGCGAAGACGGCGTCGAGCCGCTCGTCCAGCTCGTCCATGGTCAGCCGTCCGTCGCCGGCCGCCTCGCGCAGGACGTTGGCCACGGTCTCCCGGTCGGCATCCGAGGCGCGCAGATTCTGAGGGTCCCGGGCGGCGGGCGAGCTGTCCATATCAGCCAAGCCTAGGCGTACCCGTGCTTGTAGGTACAGGGCCCGGCTGGCCGGCAGGGGAACTTGCCGTCGGGCCCGAGTGGGGGAACGCGCTAAAGCTGCGCCTCGGCCTGGGCCAGCAGCCGGGTGATGTCCCGGCCGAAGCGGACGTCGCACGGATGGGTGCGGCGGCCGCTTCCCGCCGCCGCGATGAGCTCGGCGGCGGCGTTGCGCAGCGCCGCTACCGGGTCGACCAGCTCGGCCGGCATCACCGAGCGGCCGGCCGCGCCCCAGACGAAGAGGGTGACGCCGGCCGCAGGTTCCGGGGCGCTCTGGGTGGTGGTCACGGTGGACGTCTGGCCGGATTCGTGCCGCAGCACCAGGTGGGTCACGTCGGCCTTGCCCGCCACCGCGGTTACCTCGGTGACCGGGCCGAGGCAGGCCCACAGCATGCCGACCAGGTGCGGGCCGAGATCCCAGAGGGCGCCCTTCTCGCTCCGCCACGGCGTGTTGAACGGGTTGCCCGCCGAAAGGGAGGTGCCGAGCCAGACCGCGGCGGCGCCCGACCAGTCGTCGCCGGACCAGCCGCCCCGGGCGCGGGCGTCGATCAGCCAGGCCCGGATCTCCGGGTTGAACCGCCAGGTGAAGAACACCACCGAGGCGACCTGGGCCTGCTCGACCGCGGCGGCCAGCCGGTCCGCCTCGCCGACGCTGAGCGCAACCGGCTTCTCCAGCAGCAAGTGCTTGCCCGCCTGGGCCGCCCGCACCGCGAGCGGCGCCTGGACGTGCGGCGGTACCGCGAACGCGACCGCGTCGACGACGTCCAGGAATGCGTCGAAATCCTGGTACGAGGCCGCGCCGTGCCCGGCGGCCAGCGCCGCCGCCGCGGCCGGGTCACGGCCCCACACGGCGGTAAGTTCCGCGCCGGGGGTGCTGGCGAGCGCGGGCGCGTGGGTGATCTTTGCCCAGTATCCGGTACCGACGAGTCCGTAACGCATGGCATAAGGTTATGCGCCGTGCGCCTTGTTCTCGCTTCAGCGTCTCCCGCCCGGCTGGCCGTGCTGCGCGCGGCCGGTATCCGTCCCGAAGTCATCGTCAGCGGCGTCGACGAGGACGCGTACTCCGCGCCCGGTACCGGCGAGCTGACCCAGGTCCTCGCGTCCGCCAAGGCAGCGGCGGTCGCCGCTCAGCTGGACGACGCGCTGGTGATCGGGTGCGATTCCATGCTCGACCTGGACGGCCGGGCCTACGGCAAGCCCGCGTCGGCGGCCGAGGCGCAGGCCCGCTGGCAGCAGATGTCGGGCAAGACCGGCACGCTGTTCACCGGCCACTGCGTGATCGACGTGTCCGCCGGGAAGCAGGTGACGGCGGTGGGCGCGACGACGGTGCGGTTCGGCAGCCCGACCGACGAAGAGATCGCAGCCTACGTCGCCACCGGCGAGCCGCTCAGCATGGCCGGGGCCTTCACCATCGAGGGCCTCGGCGGCTGGTTCGTCGACTCGATCGACGGCGACCACAACAACGTGATCGGCATCTCGGTCCCGCTGCTGCGCCGCCTGCTCCTCGACCTCGGCGTCACCATCCCCGGGCTCTGGCGCCAGTTTCGGTAAGCCCGGTACCGGTTGCCCGGTACCGCTGGCCTCAGTACAGCAGGTCCGTGTAGTGCGGTCCGGCGTAGTGCGCCTCTAGTTCCGGCAAGGTCTCCGCCGGGTTCTGCACCGCCTTGGTCAGCGCGGCGACCGAGGGCATGTCCTGCGTCGCCGGCCAGGCCGACGGCTCCCACAGGCTGGACCGCATGAATGCCTTGGGGCAGTGCGAGAACACCTGCTCGATCTCGATCAGCAGGGCGAGGATCGGCCGCTTGCCCTGCACTGCCAGCTCGCCGAACCACGGCGCGTCCCGCACGATCCGGGCCCGCCCGTTGATCCGCAGCGTGTCGTCCCGCCCGGGGATCAGCGCGATGAGCCCGACGTGCGGGTTGGACAGCACGTTCAGGTACCCGTCAGCCCGCTTGTTGCCCGGACGCTCGGCGATGACCACGGTGCGCGGGTCGAGCACGTGGATGAGGTGCCCGGCCGGGTCGCCCTTGGGCGACGCGTCGCACCGCCCGGCGGAGTCGGACGTGGCCAGCACGCAGAACGGCGAGGCCTGCAGCCACTGGACCTGCAGCGGGTGAAGGGAGGGCCGGTCCTTGGTCGCGGCCCGGGTGCTGGGGTCGCCGCCCAGTGCCTCGCGCAGCTCGGTTTCGCTGGTGATCTCGGTGATCTCGGTGATCGCGGTAGGCGTAGCTGTCATCTGCCTACAGTCTCATAAAGGACTGCCCCGTCCGCTGCTCGGACAGCAGGGCCGACGGTCCGATAATCTTGGGGTCGGGCTTGCCGACGATCTCGTCGTTCTTGCCCTCGTAGTCGAACCGCTCGAGGATGTGCCGGATGGCTTCGAGCCGGGCCCGCTTCTTGTCGTTGGACTTCACTACCGTCCAGGGCGCGTCGGCCGTGTCGGTGTAGAAGAACATGGCCTCCTTCGCCTCGGTGTAGTCGTCCCACTTGTCCAGGGACTGGATGTCCATGGGGGACAGCTTCCACTGGCGTACCGGGTCGACCTGCCGGATGACGAAGCGGGTCCGCTGCTCCGACGGGGTCACCGAGAACCAGAACTTGGTCAGGTCCAGCCCGGAGTGGACCAGCATCCGCTCGAACTCGGGTGCCTCCCGCATGAACTCCAGGTACTCCTCCGGTGAGCAGAACCCCATCACCCGCTCCACCCCGGCCCGGTTGTACCAGGAGCGGTCGAACATGACGATCTCGCCCGCCGCCGGCAGGTAGGGCACGTAGCGCTGGAAGTACCACTGGGTGCGCTCCCGCTCGCTGGGCTTCTCCAGCGCCACCACCCGCGCGCCGCGCGGGTTCAGGTGCTCGGTGAACCGCTTGATCGTGCCGCCCTTGCCCGCCGCGTCCCGTCCCTCGAAGACGATGACGATCCGCTGGCCGGTGTCCTTGACCCAGTTCTGCAGCTTGACCAGTTCGATCTGCAGCAGCCGTTTGTGCTGTTCGTAGTAGGCGCGGGTCATCCGCTCGGCGTACGGGTAGTCCTGCCGCCAGGTATCGACCGGCGTCCC
>DASWUW010000370.1:0-2671 GCA_036406335.1 Trebonia sp. | reverse complement strand
CTTCGCCCCGGCTCCTGACGGGGCCGCCGGGTACCGCAAGGCGTACTCCGGCCGGGATGCCAGCGGCCTGTTCGAGGTGGCCTTCTCCGACTGGCTGTTCCGGATGCCGACCCTCCACCTGGCGCAGGCCCACGCCATGTCGGGCGGCGCCACGTACCTGTACGAGCTGACCGCGCAGGCTCCGGCCGGGCCGTTCGGCGCCTGCCACGCGCTGGACGTACCGCTCGTCTTCGGTTCCTACGACCAGGGCACCGGGCTGATGCTGACCGGCCCCGAGCCGCCGGCCGCGTTCACCGCCCTCGGCGACCTGATGCGCCGCGAGTGGCTGAGCTTCGCCGCCTGCGGCAACCCCGGCTGGCCGGCCTACGGTACCGAGCACCGGACGACGCGCGTGTACGACCTGCAGCCAGACGTGGTCTCTTATCCGGAGGAGGCCTCGATGCACCTCTGGGAACGGCACATGTTCGACGCGCTAGCTCTTCCCTAGCCGCTCTAGCGCGCCCCGGACGACGCGCGGGTCGGTCGTCTGCCAGAACGGCGGCAGCGAGGCCCGCAGGTACTCGCCGTACCGCTTGGTTACCAGCCGGGAGTCCAGGACGGCGACGACCCCGCGGTCGTCGGTGGACCGCAGCAGCCGCCCGGCGCCCTGGGCCAGCAGCAGGGCCGCGTGGTTGGCCGACACCTCCATGAAGCCGGACCCGCCGCGCGCGTCGGCCGCCCGGGTCCGGGCCGAGGCGAGCGGGTCGTCCGGGCGCGGGAACGGGATCCGGTCGATAACCACCAGGCGCAGCGAGGGGCCGGGCACGTCGACGCCCTGCCACAGCGACAGCGTGCCGAACAGGCACGTCGGCTCGTCCGCGGCGAACTCCTTCACCAGCTGCATGGTGGAGTCGTCGCCCTGGCAGAGGATGGGGAACGGCAGGCACTCGCGCATTGCGGCGGCCGCCGTCTTGGCCGCCCGCATGGAGGAGAACAGGCCCAGCGTCCGGCCGCCGGCCGCCTTGATCAGCTCCCACAGCTCATCCTGGTACTCCGGCGCCAGCCCGTCCCGCGTCGGCGGCGGCAGGTGCTTGGCCACGTACAGGATGCCGCTGCTCCCGTGCGCGAACGGCGAGCCCACGTCGATTCCGGTCCACCCGGTTCCGGCGGCCGCGGTGTCCAGGCCCCACTGCCGGGCCAGCGGGGCGAACGACCCGCCTAGGGTCAGCGTGGCCGAGGTAAGCACCACTGTCCGGTCGGCAAACAGGTGCTTGGCGAGCGCCTCCCCGACCTCAAGCGGCGCGACGTGCAGGGACGCGGGCCGCGGGCTGTCCGACCAGTCCTCCGGCCGGGACAGCCAGGCGACCTCTTCGCGCTCGGCGATCGGCTGGTCGAAGGCGGTGATCATCCGCTCGGCCACCGTCGCGATCTCCTCCAGGCTGACCAGCGCGGTCTGCGCGGCGGTGACCTCGGCCGGGTCGGCGTCCTCGTTCTTGGCCGAGGCGATCTTCCGCACCGCGGCCGCGCAGGCCGCCGCACTGTCGCGCAGCGCGGTCAGGGTCGCGCCCAGCCCCTGGTCCAGGTGGTCCATCCGCCCGGCCGGCATGGTGGCCATCAGCGGGGTCAGCGCGTGGCCGGCCTCGGACAGCCGCGCGGTCTCCGCCTCGTCGGCCAGCTTCCCGGTGCGCCGCACCGCGAAGTCGATCGTATAGCTGGACAGCTCGCCGGTGGCCACCGAGGTGACCCGGTCGACCAGTTCGTGCGCCTCGTCCACGATGACGACGCGGTGCTCGGGCAGGATGCCGCCCTCGCCCAGCGTGTCGATGGCAAGCAGGGCGTGGTTGGTCACCACCACGTCGGACTCGGCCGCCAGCCGCCGGGCCCGCTCCGAAAAGCACTGGATCCCGAACGGACAGCGGCCGGGGCCCAGACACTCACGCGCGGTGACCGAGACCTGGCGCCACGCCTGGTCGGGTACACCCGGGACGATTTCGTCCCGGTCGCCGGCGGTGGTCGACGCGGCCCACGAGTGCAGCCGCTTGATGTGGGCGCCCATCTGGCTGGAAGACGCGTCAAAGAGCGAGTCCTGCTCGTCCTCGGGCCCGTTGCGCAGCTTGTTGAGGCACAGGTAGTTGTTGCGCCCCTTGAGGATGGCGAACTCCGGCGTCCGCCCCAGCGCCTCCCGCAGCGCCCCGGTAAGGCGGGGCAGGTCCCGGTCGACCAGCTGGCGCTGCAGGGCGATGGTGGCGGTGGAGACGACGACCGGCCCGCGCTTGTCCGCCGCTAGCTGCAGCGCGGGCACCAGGTAGGCCAGCGACTTGCCGGTCCCGGTGCCGGCCTGGACGGCCAGGTGCGTCTGGTCGGCCACCGCGTCCCAGACGGCCTGCGTCATGACGGCCTGCCCGGTCCGCTCCGATCCGCCGATGGCGGCCACCGCGGCCGCCAGAAGCGCCTGGACGGGGGAGTCCGCGTCGGGAGCGCCCGCGGGCTGGGGTTTCTTCGCAGGGGAGCCCACGAGCCCTGACGGTACCCTATGCCAGTGTCAATTTACGCCCTAGATGACGATGAGCCAGAGATCGACGAGACGGCCTACGTGGCCCCTGATGCCGTGGTTATCGGGCGGGTCACGATCGGTCCGCAGGCCTCGGTCTGGCCGGGCACCGTGCTGCGCGGTGACCACGGCTCGATCACG
>DASWUW010000369.1:0-6167 GCA_036406335.1 Trebonia sp. | reverse complement strand
CGCGGTCCTGCTGCTGCTGTTCCTGCTGCACGGCGCGGGTTAGGCCCGGAGCACGAAACAGCGGCTGGGGCACTTGAACCTGGAGCCGGGTCCACGGTCTACCGTCGTTGTCATGAACACGGAGACTGACGCAGGCGAGAGCGGGCGGTGGCGCACGGCGCCCGTGGCCTGCTCGCTGACGAGGGACGACCAGACGAACCAGATGGCCTCCTGGCGTGAGGCGCTCGACGGCGCCGCGGTGGCCGTTATCCCGGACGGGCGGCGGCTGACCGTGCCCGTCAGCCGCGCCGCCGCGGTGGCCGGGCTCGCCGCCGCCGAGCAGGCGTGCTGCCCGTTCTTCGACTTCCGTCTCCACCTGGAGACCCCGGTCCTGCACCTGGAGGTGCGAGCCCCGGCCGCCGCCGCGGACCTGCTCGCCGCCCTGTTCCTCGGGCGGGAAGAATGAGGCTATGACAGTGAATGTCAACCAGCCGGAGGCGTTCCACGAGGGGCTGACCGGCTTCGTGATGCTGGTCTCATCCTCTTAAGGCTGGAAAGGGCCTGAGACCTGCCGCTTAGCCCGCCGGATGGGCTAACTTGGGGCGCATATGCCCGGGATGCTTACCTGGAGGGTTATTTGACCGCGAGAGCGTGGCGGCAGGTGCTGCTGGCGTCGGCCGCGCCGGGCTACGGCTTCCGGTACCGCCGGTGGCTGCTGGACTCGCTCCAGTACATCGACGTGCGGGACCTGGCCACCGGCGGAGACCACATCCCGGAACTGGGTGACGTCTTCGTCGATGTCGCGCTGGTCAGCCGGGCGCCGCAGCAGCCGTCCAGCTACCCGCTCAGCTCCCCGGCGGAAAAGCCGGTTCCGGAGGCAACCGCGGCGCCGGACCCGGTGCAGCGGCATTCGCTCAGCGCCCTGCTGGGCGGCCGCTCGCGGGTGGTCCTCGCACTCGTCGGCCAGCCCGGCAGCGGCAAGAGCACCCTGCTGGCCCAGGCGGCCCGGCGCAGCGCGCAGTGGCCCGGACGCGGCCGCCTGGGCCGCAACCGGGTCCCGCTCCTGCTGGCGCTGCACGAGCAGGCCGAGACGATCACCGCCAGCCCGACGATCTCTCTGTCGGAGGTGGCCCGGGCCGGGGTCGGCGGCCGGGCCGGGCGGGAACCCCACGGCTGGTGGGAACGCCAGCTGCGCCGCGGCCGCTGCCTGGTCCTGCTGGACGGCCTGGACGAGGTCGCTCCCGCCGCCGACCGGCTTACCGTGGCCGGCTGGGTGGAGCGGCAGATCGCCGCTTACCCGCGCGCCCCTTTCGTGGTCACCTCCCGGCCCTACGGCCTGCCGGACTCGCTCGCTGCCCAGGCCGACGTCTACGTGGTCCGGCCGTTCACCGCCGGGCAGGTTCAGCTCTTCCTCGACCGCTGGTACCTGGCGGCCGAGCGGCACGCGACCGGCGCCTCCGGCCGGGCCGCGCGCCGCGCCGTGCGGGTGCGGGCCCGGGAGTCCGCCGCCCGGCTCGCCGCGGCACTGCGGGAGCATCCGGCGCTGTACGACCTGTCGGTCAACCCGCTGCTGCTGACGATGATCGCCACCGCTCACCGCTACCGGGGCGCGCTGCCCGCCAGCCGGGCCGACCTGTACGGCGAGATCTGCCGGGTGCTGCTCTCGCGCCGGGGGCAGTCCGGGGAACTGCCCGAACTGCTGTCCTGGCCCGCCAAGCAGACGCTGCTGGCCGTGCTCGCCTACCAGATGATGCGCGACCACGTGGGCAACCTGCCCGCCGCGCGGGTACTGGAGATCCTGAGCCCGCTGCTGGAGCGTTTCCCGGCGTCGGTCACCGGTGAGAGCTTCCTGGACGAGATCGCGCGCAACGGCCTGCTGGTCGAGGCCCCCGCCGGGCGGTACGCCTTCTCGCACCTGACCTTCCAGGAGTACCTGGCCGCCCGGCACGTCAGCGCCACTCCCGACCTGGTCAAAATCCTGGCTGACAACGTCGACGACCCCTGGTGGCACGAGGCCATCCTGCTGTACGCGGCGACCGCGGACGCCAGCCCGGTCGTGCGCGCCTGCCTGGACAGCGGCACCATCCCCGCTCTCACCCTGGCCTTCGACTGCAGCGAAGCCGGGAGCGAGGTCGATCCTGACCTGCGCCGCCACCTCGACCGGGAACGCCAGCGGGCGTTCGAGCCCGGCTGCCCGGCCGGGCACCGGAGGCTGATCGCCGGCGTCCAGGCCGCGCGCCTGGTGCGCCGGACCCACACCACCGCCGCCGGGATCCGGGTCTGCGCGGCGCCGGTCCCGGCCGACCTGTACTGGCTGTTCCTCGCCGACACGCAGGCCCCTCAGCCGGACCGCCCGTGCCCGCCGGAAGCCGGCCAGCCCGCCCGCGGCATGTGGGGCACCGAGGCTCAGGCCTTCGTCACCTGGCTCAACTCGATCACCGCCACCGCCACCGGTATCGAGGTCCGGCTCCCGCGTCACGACGAGCTGCAGGAGGAGACCATCGCCGGCGCCCTCGGCAGCGAGCTCCCGGCCGCGGTGACCAGCGCGTGGACCCAGCCGGGCCTGGGACTGTGGCTCCGGCGCGGCCAGCCGCACCCGCACGAGCTGCCCGGTTCCGCGATCCGCCAGGCGGTCACCGCCGACGCCGGGAACACCGCCCTGCTGTCTCAGATTCTCACCGCGGCGGTCCTCGACGTCGTCTTGCGGGTCATCCGCGACCTGGAGGATGTCCGCGCCCTGGGCAGCGCGCTGGCCGACGACCTGGCCGCCCGGGCCAACTCCGACGGGCAGCTCGTCGACCTCATGCACGCGCACATCCACGCCATCGTCCGCGCCCACACCCACGCGCTGCGCCTCACCCGGGCCGACGCCATCACGCGCACCTGCGCCGCCGAGCCCGAACTGGTCGCCGCCCTCGGGCTCGCCCCGGCCCGGGCGCTCGCCGACGCTATCGCGGGGGACGTCGCCGCGGCCCTCGGGCGGGCCCGCGGGCACGCCGTGGAACTCGCCGACGCCATCGACCTGGACCTGAGTGTGCTGTCCGCGTTCGACTTCGACATCACCCGCGCCTTCGAACTCGGCCGGGTACACAACGCCGACCTCGACCGGGCCCACGTCCTCGCGCGCGGCACCCTGCATGCCCCCGGTACCGACCTCGCCGCCGTCTTCGGCCTGGCCAGCGTGGGCGGACTCGACCCGGCGCTGCCGCTGCCGGGCATCCTCGGGCTGCCGCTGCGCTGGGTCGCGGACGGACCGCTGGCCGCCACCGTCCTGCAGGTGCTGGCCGCGAAGTCCTCCCCCGCCGCCGCGCCTTCCGCGGCCGCCGCCTCGCCTTCGCCCTCGCCCGACGAGATCTACCTGGCCTTCGCCCTGGCGCTCACGTCCGGGGCCGGCCTCCAGGAGACCTCGCAGCTGCGGGCCGCCCTGGGTAATCCGCTGACCGGCCGGCTGAGCGACCTGACCGAGGCGACGGCCCGCAAGAGCGGCCGCTCGCCCGACTGGAGCCAGGCCACGGTGCTCGGCCGCCTCACCGGCGCCTGCGGGCCGATCAGCGGCGCGCACCAGTCACCAGGCCCGGCCGAGGCGGCCGCGCTGCGAGCGGTCTCGCTGGCGCTCGCGGGCGGCACCGACCGGCCCGGGGCCGATGCCGCGGACGTGCTGCGCACGGTGGCCGCCACCGTCACCGTGGTCCAGAACCGCCACCGGGACGGGTTCCAGGCGGGCGAGTCGGTCATCCTCGCCCTGGTCTAGCGGCGGCCGCCCCTGCGTCAGCTGTCCTGGCCGGGGATGATCTCCCTGACCTTCGTCTTCAGGCCTTCTTTGACGATGCCCAGGCTGTTCTGGTCGCCGTGCAGCAGGGCCTTCGCCAGATCCTTGGCCTGTTCGAAGGTCGCGTGCGGGGGGATGGTCGGCACGTCGGGGTCGGTCCGGAAGTCGAGCACGGTCGGGCGGTCGGCGGCGAGGGCCTGCTCCCAGGCCGGGGCGACCTGCTCCGGCTTGTCGACTGCGATGCCGTACAGGCCCAGGCTGCGGGCGAATCCCTCGTAGGAAACCTCCGGGAGCGTCTGGGACTCGGTGAACTTCGGTGCCCCCTGCAGCGCCCGCATCTCCCAGGTGACCTGGTTGAGGTCGTTGTTGTGCAGCACCGCGATGATCAGCCGCGGGTCGGACCACTGCTCCCAGTAGTGCTTGATCGTGATCAGCTCGGCCAGCCCGTTCATCTGCATGGCCCCGTCTCCGGCGAACACGATCACCGGCCGGTCCGGCAGGCCGAACTTGGCCCCGATTCCGTAGGGGACGGCCGACCCCATCGTGGCCAGGGTGCCGGACAGTGAGCCGCGCATGCTGCCGGAGAACTTCAGCTGGCGGGCGTACCAGTTGGCCGCCGAACCGGAGTCGGCGGCGACGACGGCGTTTTCCGGCAGCCGGGACGACAGCTCGCGGAAGGGCAGCATCGGGTTGACGGGATCCGCCGTGACCTCGGCTTCGGCGTTCATCGACCGCCACCACCGGGCCACGTTGTCTTCGATGCCTGCGCGCCAGGCGCGGTCTTCCTTGCGCCGCAGGTGCGGGAGCAGGGCGCGCAGGGTGGCGGCGGCATCTCCGACGAGGTTCAGCTCGTACGGGTAGCGCATCCCGATGAGCTTGCCGTCGGCGTCGATCTGCACCCCGCGGGCCTGGTCGAAAGCGGGCAGGAACTGGCTGTAGGGAAAGCTGGAGCCGACGGTGAGCAGCGTGTCGCAGTTCATCATCATCTCGTAGCTGGGGCGGGTGCCGAGCAGGCCGATCGCCCCGGTCACGTAGGGCAGCTCGTCCGACAGGACGTCCTTGCCCAGCAGGGCCTTCGCCACCCCGGCGCCGAGCAGGTCGGCGACCTGCTCGACCTCGGCCCGGGCGCCCCGGGCGCCCTGGCCGATCAGGACAGCGACCTTGCTGCCGGCGTTGAGGATCTCGGCCGCCCGGGCGATTCCCTGGTCGCCGGCGGTAGCGGTCGGCCAGTCGATGCCCAGGGACGACGGAACCATCTTGAACGCGTGAGTAGGCGCCGAGTAGGGCAGTTCCTGCACGTCGGAGGGGATGATGATCGCGGTGGGGGCGTGCTCGGTAAGCGCGATCCGGATAGCCCGGTCCAGCACGTTGGGCAGCTGCTCGGGCACCGTGACCATCTGCACGTAGTCGCTGGCGACGTCCTTGAACAGCGACAGCAGGTCGACCTCCTGCTGGTAGGCGCCGCCCATCGCGCTCCGTTCGGTCTGCCCGACGATCGCGACCACCGGGACGTGGTCCAGCCTGGCGTCGTACAGGCCGTTGAGCAGGTGGATCGCTCCCGGTCCCGAGGTCGCCACGCACACGCCGAGGCGGCCGGTGAACTTGGCGTAGCCGACGGCCTCGAAGGCGGCCATCTCCTCGTGCCGCGCCTGGATGAACTGCGGCTGGTTGTCCGCCCGGCCCCAGGCCGCCAGGATGCCGTTGATCCCGTCGCCTGGGTAGCCGAACACGTGCCGGACGTCCCAGGCGCGCAGCCGCTCGAGCAGGTAGTCGCCAACTGTGGGTGCCATCTTCAGTCCTCCGTGGGCAGGCGGTGCCCGGTCCGCGCAGGCAGTGGTCATCCGCTTGCCCCGGGTCCGGACTGGCGGCCCCTACCCGGGAGGCACCCGCCCAACCGTCAGGCCAGGCGGGTCGCGTTGATGCCGCCGTCCACGTAGAGGGTGATGCCGTGGATCATCCGGGCTTCGCCGGAGGCGAGGAACGCGACGGCGAAGGCGATGTCCTCCGGGCTGACCGGGTGTCCGGCCGGGGTGGCCGCGGTCATCTGCTCGATCACCGGGCGGGCCGCCTCGTTGCCGGGAGTCAGGGTGACGCCGGGAGCGACGGCGTTGACCCGGACCCCGCGCGGGCCGAACTCGGCGGCCCAGGCGCGGGTCAGCTGCTCGTCGGCCGCCTTGGTGGCGGTGTAGAGCGCCGCGAACGGGCTGCCCACCGCGGCCATCCACGATCCGATGGTGACGATGACCCCGCGGCCCCGGCTCGCCATCGCCGGGGCAAATTCGGCCACCAGCACGTGGGGGGCCCGGATGTTGACCGCGAGCATGGCGTCCAGATCGTCGTCCGGCAGGTCCGGGGTGGAGGTGGCCGGGTAGATGCCGGCGTTGTTGACCAGGATGTCCACCGGGCCGCCGGCGGCGTC
>DASWUW010000368.1:0-8830 GCA_036406335.1 Trebonia sp. | reverse complement strand
GAGTTGGGTCTGTGAAGTTGGCGGGACGCGGCCGCCGTCAGTCGGCGACTGTGCCGGACGGGGTCTCGCGGGCGCTGCTCACCACGTGGTCCACGAAGCCGTAATCCTTGGCATCCTGCGCGGTGTACCAGTGGTCGCGGTCGGCGTCCTTGAGAATCTTCTCCAGCGGCTGGCCGGTGTGCCGGGCCGTGAGGTCGGACAGCGTCTTCTTCACGTAGCGCATCTGCTCGGCCTGGATCTTGATGTCCGTCGCGGTGCCGCCGATGCCGCCGGACGGCTGGTGCATCAGGATCGTGGAGTTCGGCATGGCGTAGCGCTTGCCGGGGGCGCCCGCGGTCAGCAGGAACTGCCCCATGCTCGCGGCCATGCCCATCGCGTACGTGGACACGTCGTTGGGCACGAACTGCATCACGTCGTAGATCGCCAGGCCCGCGTAGACCGAGCCACCCGGGGAGTTGATGTACATCGTGATGTCGCGGGTGGGGTCCTCGGCCGACAACAGCAGGATTTCGGCGGCGATCCGGTTCGCAATGTCATCATCGACCTGCTGGCCGAGGAAGACGATGCGGTTCCGCAGCAGCCGCTGGAACAGCTGGTCGCCGGGAATCACGGGAGCTTCGGGGGTAGCCGTCCGGGCAACTGGCTGGACTAGCTCTGTCACGTGGTCACCTGCTCCGATCACTTCGGGTGTCGTTGCAATGGACATTAATGCCAGTGCGGAGTAACCGGGCCCGGTGCGGACCACTTTTCGCTTTGGGCGCACCGCGTTGCGCCTTCGCCGCCGCGCCGGGGCCGAACAAAAGCGGCAATCAAGACGGGCTAAAAGAGAACGCGCGCATCCAGGGCCGCGGTAACGGCCCTGGCTGCGCGCGGTTGGCGGTCTCGGACTACGCCTTGGCATCCTCGTCGGCCTCAGCGGGTTCGCCGGCCTCAGCGGGTTCGGCGGCCTCGGCGGGTTCGTCGGTCACGGCGTCGATGTCCGTAGTGTCCTCGTCCGCGGACTCGATCGTGCCCGCCACGTCGACCGACAGGTCGCTGACCTCGATGTCGCCCTCAGCCCCGGCCTGCCCGGCGGCCTCGGCGGCGAGCAGGGCGTCGACGTCGGCGTTGAGCTCGTCGATCTGCGCCTTGATGTCGATCGCGTTGCCCGCCTCGTCAGCGACCGCGACCCGCTCGGCCACCAGCGTGGCGGCCTTGCCCCGCAGCACCTCGGTAAGCGCCAGGCCGACCTGGCCGGACTCGGTGAGCTGGCGGGCGAACTGCTCGGGAGCCATGCCCATCCGCTGCGCCTGCTCGGCGACGAAGTAGGACAGCTCGGTCTGGTTCACCGACAGGTTCTCGCTGCGGGCCAGCTCGTCCAGCACGAAGCTGGTCTTGACGCTCCGCTGCGACTGCTCGACCATGTCCGCGTCGAACTCGTCGGCCGTCTTCTCCAGCGACGTGAGGTAGTCCTCTTTCGACATCTGCATCTGGGCGAGCTGGTTGTCGATGTTCTCCTGCGCGTGGTGCAGCTCGTGCTCGGTGAACTTCTCCGGGAGCGGGATGTCCACGGCATCGACCACCGCCTCTACGGCCTTGTCCCGGGCCTGGGTGGCCTGCTGGAGCTTCTTGACCCGCTCGAGCTGCCTGCGGGTGTCCTCGCGCAGCTCCTCGAGCGTGTCGAACTCGCTCGCGAGCTGGGCGAAGTCGTCGTCAAGCTCGGGCAGTTCCTTCATCTTGACCGCCGTCACGGTCACCGTGACGTCGGCTTCCTGCTCGGCCGCCGCGCCGCCGGCCAGCTCGGACTTGAACGTGGCCGACTCGCCGGCCGACAGCCCGGTCAGCGCCTCGTCCAGGCCCTCGAGCATCGTGCCGCTGCCGATCTGGTAGCTCAGCCCGCTCGCCTGCGCGTCCTCGACCAGCTCGCCGTTCTTGCTGGCGGACAGGTCGATCGTGGTGTAGTCGCCGTCCTCGGCCGCCCGCGTGGCGGTCTTCAGGCTGGCGAAGCGCTCGCGCAGGTTGTCGAGGTACTCGTCGATGTCCGCGTCGGTCACCTCGGCGTTGTCGACGGTGACGCTGAGGGTGGTGAAGTCGGGAAGCTCGAACTTGGGCCGGACCTCGACCTCGGCCGTGAACGTGAGCTCCTTGCCGTCGTTCAGCTGGGTGATCTCCACGTCCGGCTGGCCCAGGGCGAACACCTCAGCCTCCTGCACGGCCTTGCTGTAGAACTCGGGCAGCGCGTCGTTCACTGCCTCGGTCAGCACCGCTCCCCGGCCGATCCGCATGTCGATAACGCGCGGCGGGACCTTGCCCGGACGGAACCCGGGGATGCGCGCCTGCTGCGCCACCTCTTTGTAAGCCTTGTCGAGGCTCGGCTTGAGTTCCTCGAAGGAAACCTCGACGCTCAGCCGGACACGGGTCGGGCTGAGCTCTTCGACATCGGTCTTCACGGCGGCGTGACTCCATAAACGATTGGATGATGGTTGCCCAGCGGTCGAGGGGCACTCCCCCGGACGTTAACTGTATGGCGGTTAAGTGTATGGCCTGCGGCCACTGCCCGCGATCTAACCCTCGTCCCCGGGACATTGTCCAGGATGAGGTGGATCAGCCGGCAGTTACCGGTACGCGAAGCGGATGCGAGTCGCACCTCCTGGACGCCGGATCGGCCGCAGCCGGTTCCTGGTCGCCTAGCCTTTGCTGTGTGTGGAGCACGAACGCGACGCGGCTGGCCAGCGGGGCGCGGCTGGCGGTACCCGACTGGCTGAGCACCGTGGTGCCCGACTGGCTGGCCGAGGTGATGCGGCCGAAGAAGGTGCCGGTGCCCTGGGGACCGATGGCGCTGGCGGTGCTGGCGGTATGGGTGCCGATGGCGGTGGCGTTCGGTACCGGCCGCCGCGACCTCGCGCTGCTCCCGGCGATGGGCGGCCTGCTGTCGGTGATGATCGACGCGGGCGGGCCGTACCGGCCGCGGGTGCAGCGGATCGGGGCGGCGGCGGTGTTCGGCGGCGCCCCCGGACTGCTGATCGGGACGCTGATCCACGGGCGGGGCTGGATCGCGGTGGGCGCGGTGACCTTCGTCGCGGCCGTGTCGTCGGTCATGGCGCGCTCCGGCGCGGTCGGGTCGGTCACCGGACTGCAGCTGTTCGTCTACAGCGCGCTCGGGCTGGGAGCGCTGGGCGGCCTGCGGCCCTGGTGGCACACGGCGCTGCAGTTCCTTGCGGGGGTGGCGTGGGCGCTGCTGCTGATCACCCCGGGGTACCTGATCGCGCCCCGGTCGGCCGAGCGCAAGGCGGTCGCCGGGGTCTACTACGCGCTCGCGCGCGGGCTGCGGCTGCTCGGCACCCCCGGTGCGGCCGGGGCGCGGACCGCCCTCGCGGCCGCGCTGAACGCCGCCTACGACGCGATGCTGACCGGGCGGGCGGCCGCCAGCGGGCGTTCGGGGCGGGACATCCACCTGCTGGCCGTGCTCAACGTGAGCCACCAGTTCGCCGAGGCCGCGGCGGCGCTGCGGGTCAGCGGGGAGCGGGTACCGCCGCTGGTCACGGATGACATCGAGCGGCTGGCGGACGCGATCGCGGATCCGCACGGGGCCGGGTCCGGGGCGCTCGGGCTGGGCGGGCGGCCGCCGGCCGCCGCCGTCCGGCCCCCGCTGCCCTTCGTACCGCCGGCCTGGTCGGCCTCGCCGGGGGCGCTGGCCCTCCGCGAGGCGATGGTGTCCCTGGTCCGGGTGCTCTCCGGAAGCTGGACGCCGCCCGCCGCTCCCCCGCTGCCGGATAACGCTCCCGGTCCGCTGGCCCGGGTGCGGGCCCGGGCCCGGCGCGGGGCCGAGCAGCTGCTGGGCGGACGGATCGCCTGGGAGTTCACCGTCCGGCTGACGGTCTGCACCGGGATCGCGGCGATCCTGAGCGAGGTACTGCCGCTCCAGCGGTCCTACTGGATGGTGCTCACCGTGGGGATCATCCTGAAGCCGGATTACGGCTCGGTGTTCGCCCGGGCGGTGCAGCGCGGCATCGGGACCGTGGTCGGGGCGGTGCTGGGCGCGGTGATCCTGGCCGTGGTGCCGTACGGCCCGTGGCTGCTGCTGCCGTTCGGCGTCCTCGCCGCGTTGCTGCCGTACGGGAAGGCGCGGAACTTCGGCCTGGCCGCGACCTTCCTGACCCCGTTCGTGGTCCTGCTGATCGACCTGCTCGACGTCGGCGGCTGGCACCTGGCCGAGGCCCGGCTGGTGGACACCGTGCTCGGCGCGCTGGTCGTGCTGGTCGTCGGGTACGCCCCCTGGCCGTCGGCCTGGCAGGCGCACCTGCCCCCGCAGTTCGCCGAGGCGGTCCGGGCGGTGTGCGCCTACGCGGACGAGGCCCTGGTGGCGACGCCGGCCGCGCGGATCGCGGCGACCGGCACCACCCGGCCCCCCGGGCGCGCCCCCGGGGAGGCACCCGGCGAGCGGTCGCGGCTGCGGCGCCGGACCTACCGGGCGCTGTCCAACCTGCGGGCGGAGTTCCAGCGGACGATGTCCGAGCCGACACCGGTGAGCCGGCGGGCGGCCGCCTGGTGGCCCGCGGTGGTGGCGCTGGAGGAGGTCATGGACGCGGTGACCGCGACCGTGGTGGCGATCGGGCGCGGCGCGCCGGTACCGTCGGCCTCCGCGGTGCACGCCCTGACCGGGACACTGCGGGCGGTGGCGGACGCGATCGAGGCCGAGACCGTCCCCCGGACGCCGGCCCCGCTGCCGGGCGACCCGGCGCTGGAGGCGGTGACCGCCGCGGTCCGTTCGGTGCTCTCGGTACTGATCAAGAGCGGGGACGACGCCGTGCCGGCCAGCCCGGCTCACGGTGCGCCAGCGCCGGTTTAACGCCCGGCGGGCTGAGTGGTCGGGCTGGCCGGATTCGAACCGGCGACCTCCGCGACCCAAACGCGGCGCGCTAGCCAAGCTGCGCTACAGCCCGTACGGGGCTAAGTGTAGCGGTGCCCGGCCGTCGGCTGCGCGGGTAATTCGCCGGGCGTGAAGGTCAGACGTGGTTGCCGGCCGCCTCCTCCGCGGCGGCGTTCGGGTCGGAGGCGTCGCCCCAGGTACCGGCGGCCCGGACGACCTCAGGCCGGGTCATCCGGATGAAGAGGTACCAGGCCAGGCCGACCGCGGCCCAGACGATGAACACGTACGGCAGCGTCTTGTAGCTGCCGCTCAGCGCGGGGAAGATGTCGTTCGGGATCGCGGTCGGTATCCAGTTGACGTAGAAGACGAACAGCATGGTGACCGCGCCGATGATGCCCAGAGTCCAGGCGAGCGCCTTGTTCTCGCCGATCTTGCGCAGGTAGAGCGGGGCGGCCAGCGCGACGAGAGCGTAGGCGAGCATGAAGCCGTAGGTCGCGAGCGTGCCCTCCTCGCTGCTGAGAACCGCGTCGCTAGAGCCCGCGGCGATGTAGGCGACCGGGATGACGGTCATCGGGATGGCCACCGCCCAGATCGCGACGTCCGGCGCGTGGGTGCGCCTGGAGGTGTGGGTGAAGACCCTGGGCATCAGCCCGTCGTGCCCGAGGGACAGCAGCATCCGCGAGCACGCGGTCAGGCAGGCGAGCGCGCAGGCGAACATCGAGCAGGTAATGCCGATCGCGATGAAGTGGCCGAGCTCGCCCAGGCCGACCACGGAGGCGAGCTGCGGCAGCGGCGCGGTGGCCTTGCCGAAGCCGGCCGCACCGAACCCGTAGACCTGTGCGTACACCACGATCAGGTAGAACACGCCGATGATGCCGCAGGACCAGATGATCGCGCGGGGCACGGAACGGGCCGGGTCTTTCGCCTCCTGGCCGAGCGCGCCCGCCGACTCGAAGCCGACAAAGGCGAAGATCGCCAGCACCATGCCGACCACGATGCCGCCGGGCTTCGCTCCCTTGAGCGAGAGCTGGTTGCGGTCGACGACCCCGCCGTTGTGCACGAAGACGGCGACGCACAAGACCAGGATGATCATCACCGAGACGGCCTCGAGGATAAACGCCACCCGCTGCGAGATCTTGATGTCCGAGACCGCCATGATGCCCGGGGCCAGGCCGCCCACCACGTAGAGGAGGCCCCGGACGACGTGATTGCCCGGCGACAGGCCCAACCCGACCAGCAGGTTGTCGCCGTAGATCTCAAAGCCGAGCACGCAGGCGATCCCGGTGAACAGGTAGCCGAGAACCAGTCCCCAGCCCGCGGCGCTGCCCGCGCCGGGGCCGAGGGCCCGCGTCACCCAGACGTAGAAGGAGCCGGCCGAGTTGATCCGGGTGGCGAACTGGGCCGCGCAGTACGCGACGACCAGCAAGATAATGACGCTGATCCCGAACGAGAGCCAGGCCCCGTTGCCTGCGTCGAGGAAGACGAACAGCGGAAGCAGCGCCATCGCCGCGCTCGGGGCCATGTTGGCCACCGACTGAGCGAGTACCTCCGGAGTGGAGAGGACCCGCTTCTGCAAGGTAATGCCGGATTCAACGGCTACTTCTGTCTCGGCAGTCGCCATGCTCCCGTTCCTCTTATTTTTACGGCTTCTAGATGGACGGCTTGGAGGCCTGGTGTTCCAGGTCCGGGGTTGAATGGTGCTGGCAGTGGCCGCCGCTGGGCTCGGGGTTGTCCAGCGCCGGGTTGCCGACGAAGAAGCCCGCCGGCATCAGCTTGAAGCCGACGGGGTGCACCGGCATGACCGGCCAGTCCTCCGGGCGGACGACGTGGTTGGTGCCGAAGGTGAACCAGACGACCACGTCGGTGTCGGTAAGATTCCGCGCCCGGGCGGCGAAGGCCGGCAGTCCCTGGCCCCCCGGTGACTGGTTCGGGTAGTCGCCGGTGGCGTACACCTCGTCCTGGTCGTAGGCGGTGACCCAGACCGGGTGGAACATGAACGGCGCCCGCCGGGCGACCGCGGACCCGGGATGCGCGAACGGCTTGATCACGTGGCTGGGCATCAGCTTGTAGGCCACGGGCTGGCCGAGCTCGTTCTTGACCTGGTCGTTGACGACCTTCCAGTAGCGGCCGGCCAGCGGGTCGGCGTCGCGCCGGGCCATGGTCTCGTCCGCGACCAGGACCTCGCGGGCCCGCCAGGCGTTGCCGACCGGGTTGCCCGGGCCTTCCGGCTCGGCGGTCGGGGTGACCTCGTAGACCCGGTTGGCGGTACCGTCGACCGCCATGTCCAGCCGGACGTTGAAGAAGTGCTGGTGGTGCGGGCCGTAGACGCCGGGGGCGACGACGGTGCCGTACCCGGGCGTCTGCCCTTCCGCGATGACGCCGTTGGAGATCACGCCGGACAGCTTGATCTCGTACTCGATCGTGCCGTCCTGGTACAGGTACCAGTAGTAGGCGTACTCGTAGTTGCCGACGGTGACGATGGACGAGACGACCATCCGGCGCATCCGGCGCACTTCCACGTAGCCGGTGCGGAAGTCGGTGTGCTTCCAGGCGATACCGTGGTCCTCTTCGTGCAGGCAGACGGCGTTGGGCAGGGTGACCGGCTGGCCGTCGTTGTCGTTGACCACGCCGTCCAGGTAGGCGATCTCGCCCAGGCAGTCACAGCCGAGCTCGAGGGAGTTGGTGAGCAGGCCGATGCCGTACTCGCCCTCGTCCAGCACCAGCTTGCGGTAGTGCATGGGACCGGGGTCGCCGTAGGGGACGAACATCTCGCTCAGGCTCGCCCGGTGGATGATGCTGCGGCCGTCGTACTTGATCCGGTGCAGGACCAGGCCCTCGCGGGCGGTGAAGCCGATCCGCAGGTCCCACTTCTGCCAGGTCAGGTGATAGCCGTCGACCTGGAAGCTCGGGCCCCCGGGCTGGGTGATGTCCAGCGGCTGGACGTCCGTGCGGGGGCCGCCGGCGAAGTACGGGACGTTCTCCGGGTCCGCGATCCGCGCGGTGGAGTAGTTGGCCCTTTTCTTGGGCAACGGCAGCACGCCGTAGTCCTCCACGCTGGTCACGGTCAGCGTGTCCAGGTCGACCTTGGTGACCACTCCGTCGACCGGGTGGGCGTAGCCGTTGTCTTCGGGATCGTCCCGGACCCAGGTGAGCGGTGAGACGAAACGGCCGTCGTCGGGGCCGACACCAGGCTCGACGTTCGGCGTGGACCACGGGTCGATCATGCACAGGCTGAAGTCGGTGATGCCGCGCTTGCGCATCGCCTCTTGCCAGCGGGGGTCCTTGCGCACGATGTCTTCGGCGGCGAGGAACTCTTCGAGCATGACCGACGGCTGCACACCGGGGATCGGCCTGAAGTCCGTCACCGCGCAGTCGGGGAGCCTGACCACGGCCTCGTAGGTGGCGTGCTCGGCGCGTTCCCGGATGGTGACCTTGACCAGCCGGTCCGGGACGGGGCCGCCCGCTTCGAAGGCGACGACCTCCTGCTTGGCCGGCTCGTAGAGCGAGACGTACACGATCCGGGCGGTGTCGCCGAGGTTCTTCCCGGCCTTGAGCGCGCTGGCGGCGGCCGCGATCTCGGCGGCGGTCAGCGGGGCGAGCGGGTGCGGCGCCGGCGCAGGCGTCCCTGCGGCCGGGTCCTGGGCGTCAACGAGAAAAGCCATGCCCACAGCAGAAACGCTAAAAGTTACGCCGTCAATGTCCATTTGTTGCGTGCAGGTGACACGGGACGACTTTTGACTTTTTGCGTCACGCCGGCTGACCCGGGTCATCGAGGCCGCGCCGGTCCGCCCGTCACCCGCTTCGGGCAGGCCGGCTGAGGCCAGGCCGCCCGGGGCCCCCTGGCCGGATTGCGTGATCGGGGACCATACGCGGCGCATACCGCCGTTTTCGGCCCACGATCACCAGCCGCCGGTCTTGGCGGTCCTGAGCGCAGGAGGCGGTCCGCGGACGGTATGCTGAGCGGGACCGCGAACGGCGCTT
>DASWUW010000367.1:0-4200 GCA_036406335.1 Trebonia sp. | reverse complement strand
CGGCGACGCGATCGCGACCATCCGGGCGGCCAGGCGGGCCTTCGAAGACGTGAAGCTGCGGTACCGGGCGCTCTGGCGGCGGCTGGGCGCCGGGCTCGACGGCGGCTGGTCGTTCGCGGACTGCGATGCCTGGTACTGCGTGCTCGAGGGCACCGCCGAGGTCTCGGTGGCCGAGGCGCAGGCGCGGGCGCTGACCGACCTGCTGGCCTTTCACGCGCTCGGCGGGGAGCGGGAGATCCTGCTCTGCGTAGACGAGTTCTCCGCGGTGTCGCGGCGGCTGCCGATCTGGCGGCTGTACGAGCGGGCCCGGTCACTCGGGCTCGCCGTGCAGGTGTCGGCCCAGTCCTGGGAGGGCCTGGCCGGCACGGAGGACGAGCGGCAGCGGGTCGCCGCGACCGCCGAGGGCGGCATCTGGCTGCTGCGCACCCCGCGGCCGGAGCCGGTGGCCGCGCTGGCCGGAACCAGGCCGTCCCTGGATACGACGCGGCGCTTCTCCGGCGCGGGCCCCTGGCAGGACGACGGGCTGTCGCGGACCCGGCTGGAGCCGGTGCTGGACGGGGACCTGGTGCGGCGCCTGGACGTCGGGCAGGTCGGTTACGTGTACCGCGGCGGGGTGACGTTCCTTCAGGTCAAGCGGCTCACCGGGCAGCAGGCGGCGATCGGGCGCGGTCTGGGCGCGGTACCGCCGCTAACCGGGGACCCAGCCGCCGGCGCGGCGTCCGGGCCGCCCACCGTGCCGCTGCCCGTCGTGAGCGCGGCTCCCGTCCCGGGGCCGGGGCTGCCGGATGCCAGCGAGGTGCTCGACGAGGCGTTCGGTGGCCCGGCGCCCGGGGTTACCAGGAAGGAGACCGGATGAACGGGCAGGATGATCCGTTCGCGCTGCTCGGCCTGCCCGCCCGGGCCGGCCAGACGGACGACGACGTGAAGGCGGCCTGGCGGCGGGTCGCGGCCGCGACGCACCCGGACCGCGAGGACGGCGGCGACCCGGCCCGGTTTGGCGCCGCGGCGGCGGCCTACGTGCTGCTGCGGACGTCCTTCGGACGGGGCGAGGCGCTGGCCGACCTCAGCGCGGACGGCTACCCGCGCCCGGGCCGGCACACCCGCGGCGGCACGCACCGGGGTCCGGCCAGCCGGCCGAACCGGGGCCGGGAAACCCGGAGGCGGATGCCCCGAATCCAGGTGCGCCGGCCCCGGATGAGCGCGGGCCGGGCCGGGGCGCCGGGCGGGCGGGTCCGGCTGGGCCGGGGGCTGGCTATCCGGGTGGCCAGTGCGGCGGCGGTCGCGGCGGCCACGGTGGCGGCCGTCGGGCTGACGCCGGCCACGATCGGGCTGCTGACCGGGGCGCTGACCGTTATCGGCTGGGCCCTGTGGCGACAGGGCGGCTGGGGTCGGTGATCCAGTCGGACCAGGAGCCCAGGTACAGGGCGGCGGGAAGGCCGGCGAGAGCGAGGGCAAGGACCTCGTGGGCCGCGGTGACGCCGGAACCGCAGTAGGCGGCCACCGGGCACTCCCCGGTCACGCCCAGCTCGCGGAAACGGGCCGCGAGGTCCGCGGCCGGGCGGAAGGTACCGTCAGGGTTAACGTTTTCGCTGGTCGGGGCGCTGATCGCCCCGGGGATGTGGCCGGCCACGGGATCGACCGGCTCGGTCTCGCCGCGGTACCGCTCCCCCGACCGGGCGTCGAGCAGCAGCCCGGTGCGGGCCAGGGCCGCGGCGCCGCCGGAGTCCAGCAGGTCCAGCTGGCCGGGACGGGCGGTGAAGCCGCCGATCCGGCCGAAGTAGAACCCGGCCGGATCGCCCGAGTGGCCGCCGGCCAAATGGCCCGCCTCGGTCCAGGCCCGGAACCCGCCGTCCAGCACCCGGACCGACGGGTGGCCGAAGTAGCGCAGCAGCCACCAGGCACGGGCGGCGGCGGTGGAGTCGGCGTCGTCGTACACGATCACCGGCAGCTCGTCGCTCACCCCGGCGAGCCGCATCGCCTTTTCGAAGGCGGCGGCCGCGGGCAGCGGGTGGCGCCCGCCCGCGCCGGGCGCGGCGGCCAGGTCCCGGTCCAGGTCGACGAACTTCGCGCCGGGGACGTGCCGGGCCTCGTAGAGCTCACGGCCGGGGGGGCCGCCCAGCCGCCAGCGCACGTCGAGCACCGTCACCCGGCGCAGGGCGGCGAGCCGCTCGGCCGGGTCGGCCGAGCTGGCCGCCAGCAGGCCGGCCAGCTCCGGGACCCCGATCAGGGGGCCGGCTTCCGGGATGGTCACCCGCGGCCGTCTCCGGGGCGGCGGGTCACCGGCGGGCCGGTCACCGGACCGGGGTCAGCAGCGGGACCAGCTGCTCGGCCGAGGTAAGCGAGCCGTGCATACCCGAGAGCGAGGACTCGATCCGCTCGGTCTGGGTGGCCACCAGCGCCCACGATCCGGCGCAGGCGGCGACCACGTCGCCGATGCGGGCGGCCATCTCGTCGCTGACCGGGGCGCCGGCCGGCCCGAACCAGCCCTCCTTGAGCGCGTCCTCCCGGGACAGTACCCAGGCCCGCTCGCCGAGCACCTCCCGCCAGGTGGCCAGCACGCTCTCGGCGGCGCCGTCCGAGGTGTAGACGTGCCGGAAGCGCGCCTCGCCGCCGAGCAGCTCCACCCCGTCGCGCAGCGGCGTGCCCTCGGCGTCCAGGTCGATCCGGTCGTCCGGGCCCACGTTCACCATGCCGTGGTCGGCGGTCACGTGCATGACGGTCCCGTGGGGCAGGCTGGAGGCGATCTGCTCCGCGAGCCGGTCCACGTGGGCCAGCTGGTTGTTCCAGGCGGACGAGGACACCCCGTAGCGGTGCCCGCAGCCGTCGAGATCGCCGTGATAGGCGACGACCAGGGCCCGGTCCGACTCGCCGAGCGCGTCGCTGGCCAGCGCGGCCAGCGCGCCGAGGGAGTCCGCGCCCCGGTAGTCCGCGCCGCGCAGCGCGGCCCGGGTCAGGCCGCTGTGCTGATAGGCCGACGGGGAGACGTGCACGGCGGCTATGCCGGCCTCGGCCGCCCGCTCGAAGATCGTCGGCCGGGGCTGCCACCCGGCCGGGTCGACGTCCTGCGGCCAGCGCAGGCCGTTCAGCAGCCGCTGGTGGCCGGGCATCGCGACCTGGTAGCCGAGCATGCCGTGCACCGCGGGCGGCAGTCCCGTGCCGAGCGAGCCGAGGCTGGTCACCGTGGTGGACGGGCACCCGGCGGTCAGCGGCCGGGAGTTGAACGCCAGCTCGGCCAGGAACGGCGCGGCGGCCTGGTGCGAGCGCAGCTGCTCGAGGCCGAGACCGTCCACGATGAGCAGGCATACCCGCTGGCTCTCGGGCAGGCCGAGTACGTTGGCGGCGGTGTCCCCGGTCAGCGCCGCGAGAACGGAGGCGGACAGGTCAGCCAGGCTCGACTCGCCGTAGGAGGGCACGATGGGACTGTTTCTCGGCTCACGGGACAAGGTCGTCAGCTCCCGGTGACCGCGGTGGCGTCGCTCAGCGCGGTGGCGAAGCTCAGCACCTGGCGCACGGCGTCCTCGCCGTCCGCGGCCTCGCTGATCCGCAGGGTCAGGTCGTCGGCGGTAATCGTGCCGAGGTACCCGTGGTCGGCCTCGCAGCTGTCGTCGCCGCAGTGAGCGGGCTCGAGCTCCACGTGCGACAGCACGTTCCAGCCGATGGTCAAGATCACCTCGGACGGCATCGTCACGGCGGGCACGTAGCTCGCCGGGTCGGGCACCACCCGGGTGAGCGACACCGACGACACCCGGGAGAACCTGATCGCCTCGGTGGACGTTTCGGCCCGGGGCCGGCCCTGCGGGTCGTCCGCCGGGTGCTCGTCGGTGTGGCAGTACACCAGCCGCGTCGGAGTCAGCGCCAGCACGGTCATGTGCCTGCGGACTTCCATGCCGGGATCGAATATCGCGTCATGGTGGGCGAAGAACGCGGTGACCGGCTCGCGGCCCAGGACGCTGGCGACGGCGTCGGTCACCAGACCCGGGTAGTAGCCACTGCGTTCAATCGCCGCTCGCAGATCCTCGGTCATGACTCGGGTTTCCGTCATTACTCCATCCTGCACCGTGTCGGCCTGTGGTTCACCCTCCCGGCGCCGGAAAGGGCGGGAAAGCCCCGCCCCCCTAGTCGCCGGAACGGTCAAAAGCGGCGTTATGGCGCCACACCGGGTCACCCCGGCCGGGATCGACCCGCAGCGGCTCGGCGGGC
>DASWUW010000366.1:0-15038 GCA_036406335.1 Trebonia sp. | reverse complement strand
TGTCCCGCATGAACTCGGCGTCCCAGCCCAGCTTGGACGCCTGCGAGCCGAGCTGGCCGCCGATCACGTCACCACCGAGGCGGAGCAGCCGCCCGCCGAAGCCGGTCACCGAGTGCTGGAACGGCGAGGTGTAGCCGTTGCCGCAGCGACGGCAGTAGAACTCAAACTGGTACCCGTCGTCGCTGCTGCGATCCGTGTAGTTGTCGGTGAAGAAGACCATCCCGGCCATGGTGATTCCCCTCGCTCAAGTGTGCAGGGGAACCGTAGCAACTTCGCGGCAGGCGGACCAGCACAACAGGCAAAGCCGCTACGCGGCCCTTTTCCGGTTAATTCTCACACGCCGGCGGGCGCGGCGGCCACCCGCGCGAGCTACACCCGCAGCGGCTGCCCCCGGCCGCTCCCGGCCAGGTCGGTGACGCCGGGCAGGGTGAGCAGCTGGCTCGCGGTCTGAGGCCGGGCGCCCGCGCGGAGCAGCCCGTGGTCGGCGTAGACGCCGGCCGGCAGCCAGCAGTGGTCGCCGCTTGTCCGCGTCGTCACGACGACCCGGGCGCCGTCGGGCCGCCCGGCCCGCCCGGCGGGTCCCGGTACCCAGAACACGCGCCCCGGCTCCTGCGCGACCAGCGGGGCGAGATCGGTCAGCTGGCCGCGTCCGGCCCACTCCCACAGCCGCCCGCCGTCCAGCGGGTTCACCGCCAGCGGGGACCATCCGGGGCCGTGGCTGGGGCCGCCCGTGCGCGGCATCACCAGCACCCCGGGAACGGCCGAGGGGTCATCCCACGGCTCGGACAGGCGCCCGTAGGCGGCCAGCACCGCCTGCACCTGGCCGCCGGACACCCAGCCGAGCAGCGCGCCGTCGCGCGGCACGGGGATGCCCGCCGCCACCAGCCGCGCCGTTTCCGGCGGCACCGGCTGATCCCGGCCGATGCTGACCCGGGCGCCGTCCCGGCGGTCCCAGGGCCGGAGCACGAACAGGTCGTCCCGCTCCATGATGAGCACGAAGAACCGGGCGTCCCCCGGGCCGGCCTGCAGCAGCACCATCGAGCCAAAGCGGTGCTCGGCGTAATGCCGCCGAACGGCCAGCGGGTACTGACGAAAGAGCCGCAGGCACACCGCGAACGCGGCATCGTCCGGGCGGGCGTGAACCAGCACTGTCTGCTCCTTGCACTGCGGGGCCTGACCCGCGTGACCAAGGGCGTGCCGCGTCCGCCTCCGGTGAGGTCTGAGTAGGGACCATGATGGAGCGCCGGGCGGCGCCAGACATCGGGCAGCTGACCGAGGTTCCGCTCCGCGGCCCGATCCGGGCGGGCCGTACACTGCGGGCATGCCTGGTCCCGCGGATGACCGCGACCCCGCCGCGCAGTGCGCGTTCTGCGCGATCGCACGCGGGGAGGCGGCGGCCGAGACCGTCTGCGAGACCGAGCACCTGCTGGCCTTCCTGGATATCCGGCCGCTGTTCCGCGGTCACACGCTGCTGATCCCCAAGACCCACCTGCGGCTGCTGTCCGACCTGCCGGCCGGGCTGGCGGCCGAGTTCCTGGTCACCGCGCAGCGGCTGGAGCGGGCGGTGGAGGACGGGCTGGGTGCGGCGGGCAGCATGATCCTGGTCAATAACGTGGTCAGCCAGTCCGTGCCCCACCTGCACCTGCACGTCATTCCGCGCAACCAGAAGGACGGGCTGCGGTTCTGGCTCGGGCCGCGGCTCCGGTACGACAGCGAGCACCCGGCGGAGGAGTACGCCGGGAAGATCCGCGCCGCGCTGCCGCCTGCCGCCGACGCCGGCTGAAGCTGTCGGGTTTGTGCAAGACCCGGGCCGCCCGCGCGGCTAGCCTCACCGGTTATGAACCTGCATGCCGAGATGACCGACGCGGCGGACGCGGCCGCGCGCACCGTGGCCGGCGTTAGCTCCAGCCAGCTAGGGCAGCCCACCCCGTGCGCGGAGTGGGATACCAGCACGCTGCTCAACCACCTCATCGTGTGGACCTCGTACTCGCTGGAGGCCCGGGCCCGGGGCGAGTCGGTCGGCCAGGACCTGATCGACCGCGATTTCGCGGCCGAACCCGGTTTCGCCGCCACTTACCGGGCCCAGCTGGACCGCGCGCTGGCCGCCTGGTCGGACCCGGCCGCATGGGAGCGCTCACTCGACGTGATGGGGACGGCGACCCCCGCCGCCGACGTGGCCGCGCTCAACCTGGCCGAGCTGGTGCTGCACGGCTGGGATCTGGCCGCCGCCACCGGGCAGCCGTATGCGGTCAGCGACCGGGCCGCGGCCGCGGCGCTGGACGCCGTGGCGGCCAACGCCGACCTCTTCCGCCAGTACCAGGGTTTCGCCGAACCGGTCGAGCGGCCGCCGGGCGGCCCGGTCCTCGACCGGGTGCTCGCGCTGTCCGGCCGCGACCCCGGCTGGAGGCCGTAGCCCGGGCCGGCCGGGGGTGAGGTTATCGTGTCCCCATGCTGAATGCCACCGCCGGGATCATCGCCGACCTGGCCCCGGGGGGCGTGCTGCGGGCCGCCGTCAACCTCGGCAACCCGGTACTGGCCCAGGGCACCCCGGAGGAGCCGGCCGGCGTCACGGTCGACATCGGCCGCGAGATCGCCGCCCGGCTCGGCGCCCGGGCGGAGTTCCGCTGCTTCGGGGCGGCCCGCGAGTCGTTCGAGGCGACGGTGGGCGGGCAGGCCGACCTCTGCTTCCTGGCGATCGAGCCGGCCCGGGCGGCGGAGATCGCCTTCACCGCGCCCTACGTGCTGATCGAGGGGGTGTACGCGGTGCCCGCCGGGTCCCCGCTGACCACCGTGGCCGCGGTCGACCGCCCGGGCGTGCGCATCGGGGTGAAGCACGGCTCCGCCTACGACCTGTTCCTGACCCGGACGCTGCGGCACGCGACGGTGGTCCGCGGCGCCGAGGGCACCGAGACCTTTGTCACCGGGAACCTGGAGGCGGCCGCCGGGGTCAGAGAGCCGGTGACCGGTTTCGTCGCCGCGCACCCGGCCTACCGTCTCGTCCCGGGCCGCTTCATGGAGATCAGGCAGGCGGTGGGCACGGTCACGGCGAAGCGGCCGGAGACCGTCCAGTTCCTGCATGACCTGGTCGAGGAGCTCAAGGCGGACGGGTTCGTCGCCGATTCGCTGCGCCGCTCCGGCCAGACCGCTCCCGTCGCCCCGCCCGGGTAGTTCTCACCACTCCTCGGCCGCCGCCCTGGCGGGCAGCAGCCACACCAGGCCGAGACAGAGAACGGTGATCCCGGCTACTACGACGACGCTCACCGCCAGCGCGTGGACCGCGGTGGCGTGCCCCGCCTGGGCGAAGTAGACCGTGGTGACCACGGCCGCGCCGATCGCGGCGGCGAGCTGCTGCACCGCGCTGAGCGAGCCGCTGGCGCTGCCCGCCTCTTCGCCGCCGACGTCACCGATCGCCACGTCGAAGATGCTGCTGAAGCAGGCGCCCATGCCGGCGCCGAGCACCAGGACGGACGGGGCCAGCAGCCCGGCGTTTACCGACGTCCCCGCGGCCAGCGCGGTGGCCAGCAGGCCGGCGGCGGCCAGCAGCGTGACCAGCAGCCCGGCGACGACCAGGCCCCGGCCGAGCCTGGGGATCAGCGGGCGGCAGACGACCGAGGCGATGATGATGCCCGCCATCATGGGAGCCAGGCTGAGCGCCGCCAGCTCCGGACTCAGGTGCAGGCCGAGCTGGAAGAAGAGCGAGATGACGTAGGCGAAGCCGTTGACCGCGGCGAAATAGCACAGCCCGAGCAGCAAGCCCGAGGTAAAGCCGCGGTTGCGCAGCAGCGCGGGGTGGATCAGCGGGTCGCGGGCCTTTGCCTGCCGCACGCCGAACGCCGCGAGGAAGACCGCCCCGGCGGCCAGGCACCCGGCCGGGGTGGCGGTCCAGCCCGCGGTGGAGCCGTCGATGAGGCCGTAGATCAGCCCGAGCATGCTGACCGCGAGCAGTCCCGCGCCCAGGCCGTCGATCGGAACCGGGTGCCGGTCTTCGTCCCGGGGCAGCAGCCGCAGCGCCGCCGCCAGTCCGGCGGCGCAGAGCACGATGTTGATCAGGAACACCGGCCGCCAGGTCAGCCCGCCGAGGTTGGCGCCGATGAGAAAGCCCGCCAGGATCGGGCCGAGGACGGCCGCGCCGCCCATCACCGGGCCGAACGCGCTGGCCGCGCGGGGGAACTGTTCCCGCGAGAAGCTGGCGATGAGCAGGCCCATGCCCTGCGGGATGAGCAGCGCGCCGAGTCCGCCCTGCAGCAGCCGGGCGGCGATCAGCATCGCCGGACCGACGGACAGGCCGCACAGCAGCGACGCCAGGCCGAACCCGGTGATGCCGACGAGGAACATCCGCCGCTTGCCGAAGCGGTCACCCAGCCGGCCGCCGACCACCAGCAGCACCCCCATGGCCAGCGCGTAGCTGGCACCAAGCCACTTGACCAGCGACTCACCGCCGCCGAGCTCGCGCACGATGGTCGGCGCGGCGATGTTGGTGACGGTCGAGTCCATCAGGTCGACGATGTCGGCGATCAGGACGACCGCGAGGAGCGCCCGCAGCCGCGGCGTCAGCGCCGACGGGTCCCGGGTCCGCGCGGGTGCGCTGGGCCGGGCTTCCCCGGTACTGGTCACGATGTCCCCCTAGCTGGCTGGCGGTTCGGTGCGCCGCGCGGCGGCGGCGGCGCCGTCCAGCATGAAGTCGAAGGCCCAGTCGACCCGCTCGCCGGGGGTGCCCGACAGCAGGTCGGGGCCGAGCGCGGCCAGGTGCGGGTAGACGGCGGGGTCGATGCGCCGCAGCCAGGCGAGACCCTCGTCGTCGCCGGCCCCGCGCGCCTGGTCCCCGCCTCCGCCTCCGCCGGCATGCTCGGCGGCGATGGCCGTCGGGTACAGCAGCAGGAGGTCGACCGACCAGGCGGCGGCCTGGCCGTGCACGCCGCCCTCGGCCAGCAGCGCCAGGATCCGGTCGAGCAGCGCTTCGTAGTGCGGCCCGCGCGGCCGGGTGGAGATGGCCATCCGGGCGATCTCCGGGTGCGCGGCCACGACCTCCAGGTAGCGGGCGAGCAGGGACTTAACCCGCATCCGCCAGGTTCCCCCGGCGGGCGGGCCGGCCAGCACGGCGGCCAGCTGCGCGTCGAGGAGCTGCGCGTGCAGGTCGTCGGTATTGCGCACGTAGACGTAGAGCGAGGCGTGGCCGGTGTCCAGCTCCTGGGCTACCCGCCGCATCGACACCTTGCCCAGGCCCTCGTCCCGCATGATCCGCAGCGCCGCGGCGACTATGCCCTCGCGGGTCAGTGCCGGCTTGGCCGGGCGCTCGCGGCGGCTGAGCCGCGGTGCCGCCTCCGGTGTTTCCGTCATGCGGTCAGCCTATCACGACCATGGTCGCTACGACCATGGTCGCTGGGTCGCTTCCGGGTGACCGCGACGGCGATGCCCGCCGGAAATGAAACGGGCCGTCCCGTGGTGACACGGGACGGCCCGGTGCCGCCGCGGCGGGCCGCGCGGCGTTTGCTAGCCGGTTACTGCGCTGGTACCGCTATCCGGCGAGGTCCTGGGCGAGCTTGGTCAGGTTGGGCACGCCGAGGCCGGTGGCCTCGTTGTACTGCTGGCCCGGGTTGCCGGTGTAGAAGAGGTTGTCGTTGCTGCCGCCCTTGGCGTTGAGCGGCGTGACCGGGCTGGCGGAACCCGCGGCGAGCGCGTAAAGGCTCGGGTTCCACAGTCCGACCCGGTGCCCCAGGTAGGAGTCGATGACCGCGGCCGAGCCGTTGAGCTGGGGGGCCACGAAGCTCGTGCCGCCCCAGCCGCCTTGCAGGGCCGGGGACCCGACGGCGATGAACGACGGCTCGTACAGCAGGTAGCCGGACTCCGGGTCGGCGTTGGCGGACAGGTCGGGAACCGCCCGGCCAGACTTGTAACCGGAGACCACCGGGGGGGTCGAGGTGACCTTGAACTTGGTCGGCTCGGTGAAGTCGGTGCCCGGCACGACCACCTTGACGCCGGTCGGGGTCAGGTACTTGACCCCGTGGTAGTTCGCCGTGCCGGACACCAGGGCCTGGTAGGACGGCTCGGGCTCGGCCACGCTGAACCCGCCGCCGCCGCCGAGCAGGTTGTTGACCGCCGCGGTGGCGTAGGAGGTGCCGGTCGTCTTGGCGACCGCCTTCCACAGGTAGTCCCAGCCCCAGGCGCGCTGCGCGGTCACGGCGACCTTGGCGGTGCCCTTAGGGCCGGTGAGCTTGCCGCTCCACGGGAGGGTGGTGCCGCCCCCAGCGGTGGCGTAGGGGCTGTCGGCCGGGGTGTCGACCGACAGCTCGGTGGTGCCGAGCGACGCTGTGTCGTCGTAGGCGCCGGCGTCGCCGGCGGCGTCGAAGACCGACTGCCCCTGGTCGGCGAGCTCGAGGAACGCCTCGTCGAAGGCGGCCTCGTAGGCGGCCGTCTCCTGCCCGGCGGCGACCGCCCCCGCGACGAACGTCTCCGACTCGCCCCAGCTGGTGGACAGCGAGCCGGCGGTGTTGGCCCCCGCGGCGGTGAAAAACGCGTCGATGAACCCGGGGTCGGTGTTCGGCGCCTGGTAAACGATCACGTTGGCGCCGGGCGCGAGGGCGCCGGACTGCTCCACGTCGATGTCGGTCTCGCCGGTGCCGGCCTTGTCGCTCGGCTTGCCCGAACCGCCGTCCACGTTGGTCACGGTGAGGGTGCGGCCGGTGGCGGGTACCCGGGCTACGTTCTTCCAGAAGTACTGCGGCGCGCCCGGGTCCACCGAGGCCAGGGTGACGATGCCGAGGGTCGCCCCCGCCCCGTCGGCCTGCTTGGCCAGCGTGGTCAGGTGGTAGGTGGCGGCGAAGGCGGACGGCAGGTAGTTCCCGGGCGTGCCCACCGAGGTCTTGGCCACCGACTTGGGAGTGACCGCGCCCGTGCGGTGCACGGCGTGGCTGACAAACGGGGCGTAGTTGGTCAGCCCGAGGATCGCGAGCACGTTGTGCCCGATCCCGTAGGGCAGCTCCGGCGCCCCGGTGGCGCTGTACACCGTCTGCGCGGGGATGCTGGCGCCGTCGTAACCGGACTGGGACGGGACGTGGTAGTTCCGCTGGCTGCAGTGCAGCGCCGCGTCGAACTCGCCCGCGGTGCCGGCGGCCGATATGTCCACGTTGCCCGGGTGGACCGTCGTCTTGATCCCGAACGCGGCCAGGTAACCGGTCAGCGCGTCGACCACGCCCTGACTCTGGCCGTACCGGGCGGCAAACTGATCCACCGAGTCGAAGCTGCTGAGGCCGCCGGTGACGGCCGACTCGAGCTGGGAGCGGCCGCGTTCCCGGAGGACGAACGAGACCCGCTCCGGTGTGCTGGGCTTGGTGCTGCCAAATACCGACGCGCCGCGCAGGGCCGAGGCCAGCAGGCCGGTCGCTACCTTCTCCGGGGTATTCGGTCCCGGGGTGGTCGCGGCGTGCGCGGCGGTGGCGGTGACGGCGACCGGGGTCGCGACCGCCAGCACCCCCGCGCCCAGTCCGGCCCAGAGGCGCGAGCGAACAGAAAGAGCCATATTCAGGGCACACTCCTGACGTTAGCGGCGGCCACTCCAGAAGGGCCGCCTGAGGCTTAGATACCCGATCAGCTGTGACTTAGCTGATCCGTGATCCTCAATGCAATCAATGTGATAGGTCCCGGTGATTATCACACAGCGCGGGCGGCTTGTCCCCCGGGAAATCTCAGCCCAGGACGAACGGGTCGCGGGTGCCCCCGCTGAGCTCCACCCAGACCGATTTGTTCTCGGTGTACTCGTCCACCGCGGCGGCGCCGTTCTCCCGGCCGAGCCCGGAAAGCCCGTAGCCGCCGAACGGCACGTTCGGCGCGACCACCCGGTAAGCGTTGACCCACACGGTGCCGGCCCGGAGCCGGGCGGCGACGCGGTGGGCCCGGTGCACGTCCTTGGTCCACACCGCTCCCGCCAGCCCGTACGGGGTGTCGTTGGCCAGCTTTACCGCCTCGTCCTCGTCGGTGAACGAGTAGACCGACAGCACCGGCCCGAAGATCTCCTCCCGGACCACGGTGGACGCGGGGGTGACCCCGGTCAGCACGGTGGGCTGGACGAAGTAGCCGCCGAGGCCGGCCGCGGGCCCGCCGCCGCAGACCGCCGTCGCGCCCTCGGCGGCCGCGGTCCGCAGGTAGTGCAGCACCTTGGCGTACTGCGGCTGGTTGGCCACCGGGCCCATCTCCGTGTCCGGGTCGTTCGGGTCGCCGAGCCGGATGGCGGCGGCCCGCTCGGCCACCAGGGCGACCAGTTCGTCGTGCACGCCGGCCTGGACGATCAGCCGCGACCCGGCCATGCAGGTCTGCCCGGCGGCGGCGAACACCCCGGCCACCAGCCCGTTGGCCGCGGCCCGGAGGTCGGCGTCGGGAAAGACCACCTGCGGGGACTTGCCCCCGAGTTCCAGGGTCACCCGGACCAGGTTGTCCGCCGCCGCACGGGCGACGGCGCGGCCGGTGGCGGTGGAACCGGTGAACGCCACCTTGTCCACGCCCGGGTGCCCGGCCAGCGCCGCACCCACCGAGCCGGCGGCCGCGGACACCACGTTGAACACGCCGGGCGGGAAGCCCGCCTCGGCGAACAGCTCGCCGAAGACCAGCGTGGACACCGGCGAGTGCTCCGACGGCTTCACCACCATCGTGCAGCCCGCGGCCAGCGCGGGCGCCAGCTTCCAGGTGAGCAGCATCAGCGGCGAGTTCCAGGGAGTGATGGCCGCCACCACGCCGACCGGCTCACGCCGGGTGTAAACGAGAAAGTCCGGGCTCGGGGCGGGGATCTGCCTGCCCTCAAGCTTGTCCGCCAGCCCGGAGAAGTACTCGTACCAGCCGCCGAGACCGGTGAGCTGGCCGATCATCTCGCGGTAAAGCTTGCCCGAGTCGCTCACCTCGAGGGCGGCCAGCTGCGGGGCCCGGGAAGTGATCAGCTCGGCCAGCCGCCGCATCAGCCGGGCCCGGGCGAACCCGGTGAGCCGCCCCCACGGCCCGTCCAGGGCGGCCCGGGCAGCGGCCACCGCCGCGTCGACGTCTTCGGGGCCGCCGTCGGGCACGATCGCCCACGGCTGCCCGGTGTAGGGGTTCTGCGACTCGAACGTCGCGCCGGAGACCGCGGGTACCGCCCGGCCCCCGATCAGCATCAAGGGCCGTGCCAGCTCCGCCATGGGCCGAATACAAGACGGCCTGACAATCGGAGGCAAGGCTCGCGGCGGGGCCGGCCGCTGTCGCGCCGGGCTCCCGGGTGAGAGGCTGACCGGGTGACGTACCGTTCGCCCGTGACCGGGCTGCCCGTCCGGGCGGTGCTGTTCGACGTGTTCGGCACCGTGGTCGACTGGCGGTCGGGCATCGCGGCCGCGGTTGGCGTCTTCGCGGACCGGCACGGCCTGGAACTCGACCCCGGCGCGTTCGCCGACGCCTGGCGGGGCCAGTACCAGCCGGCCATGCGGCGGGTGCGCTCCGGGATGCGCCCGTACGTGTCCCTGGACGTGCTGCACCGGGAGAACCTGGACGACGTGCTGCGCGGACTCGGGCTCGACCCGGCCGCCTTCGGCCCGGGGGAGCTGGACACGCTCACCCGGGCCTGGCATTTCCTGCCCCCGTGGCCGGACACCGTGGCCGGGATCGCGGCGGTCAGGCGGGGCTACGTCACCGGGCCGCTGTCCAACGGCAACACGTCGCTGCTGGTCGACATGGCCAAGGCGGCCGGGCTGCCGTGGGACGTGATCCTCGGCTCGGACGTGTCCCGCGCCTACAAGCCGTCGCCCGAGGCCTACCTGCGCCCGGCCGCGCTGCTGGGCCTGCGGCCGGGCGAGGTCATGCTGGCCGCGGCGCACGAGTCCGACCTCGCCGCCGCGCGCGAGGCCGGCCTGGCCACCGCGTATATCGACCGGCCGTTCGAGCACGGGCCGGAGGCGAGGCCGGCCGGTACCAGCCCGGCGGCGGGTACCGGCGGCCCGGCGGGCTGGGACCTGACCGGGACTACGGTCCCGGCGATCGCCGCGCAGCTGTAGCCAGGCGCCGGTCCACGAGCTGAGCTCGATGTTGTTCAGGCCGGGTACTTGGTCGGCTGGTACGCCAGCAGCGCCCAGTTCCCCTCCTCGCGCACCCAGACCGCCAGCGACCGGCTGTTCAGCACCCGCTTGGCGCCGCCGATCACCACCTCGCCGCGCATGTCGCCGAACACCAGGGCGGTGTCGCCGCGGACCACGATGCTGGTCTCCGGGTGCTCGACGGGACCGTAGTCGAAGTGGCCGCTGGCCAGCTTGTCCAGGTAGCCCTGCCTGCTGTCGGAGGTGGCGTCGGAGTGCGTGTACACCAGGTCCGGCGAGAACAGCCCGGCCAGGGTGACGGTGTCCCCGTCGGTCATCGCCTGGTAACGCCGGGCTTCCAGCTCGCTGATCTGCTTCGCGTCAACGTCGTCTGTGCTCATAGCGCCCATCCTCGTCCCGCCCGGTCACTGCCGCAATCCTCGCCGCGCGGCCGCCGGGCGGCCGCCGGGCGCAAACGGCGCGCGGTTACCCTTGTCCTCATGGGTAACCAGTCGCGTTCGGTGGCCGAATTGATCGTCGAGTGCCTGGAGAACGAGGGCGTGACCCATGTCTTCGGCATCCCCGGGGAGGAAAATATCCGGCTTCTGGAGGCGCTGTCCAGGTCCTCCATCGAGTACGTGCTCACCCGGCACGAGCAGGGCGCCTCCTTCATGGCCGAGACCTACGGGCGGCTCACCGGGAAGGCCGGCGTGTGCTCGGCGACCCTCGGTCCCGGGGCGATCAACCTGCTGCTGGGCACGGCCGACGCCACCACTAACTCCACTCCCCTGGTGGCGCTGTCGGCCCAGGTCGGGATGGCGCGCAGCTTCAAGGAATCGCACCAGGGCATCGACCTGGTGCCGATGTTCGCCCCGGCCACCAAGTGGTCGGCGCTGATGTCCACTCCCGGCGCCGCCCCGGAGATGATCCGCAAGGCGTTCAAGCTGGCCCAGACCGAGCGGCCCGGTGCCGTCTACCTGGCCGTGCCGGAGGACGTGGAGGAGGCAGACGCTCCCGCCGGGCTCGTCCCGCTGCGGGTGAACGTGCCGCGGGCGGACGACCCGTCGGCCGAGCAGGTCTTCCGGGCGGCGCAGATCCTGCGCGAGGCCCGCAACCCGGTCGTGCTGGCCGGCCACGGCGCCGCCCGGGCCGGTGCCAGCGCGGCGCTCATCCGCTTCGCGCAGGCGCTGAACATCCCGGTAGCGACCACCTTCCACGGGAAGGGCGTGTTCCCTGACGACCACCCGCTGGCGCTGGGCACGGTCGGGTTCATGCGCCACGACTACGCCAACTTCGGCTTCGACCAGGCCGACGTGATCGTGGCGGCCGGCTACGAGCTGCAGGAGTTCAACCCGGTCCGGATCAACCCGAGCGGCACCACCAAGATCATCCACGTGCACCGGTTCCCGGCCGAGGTCGACGCGCACTACGACGTCGCCGTCGGCCTCACCGCCGACATCAGCCACAGCCTGGACGCCCTCGCCGCGGCCGTCTGGCGCAAGGGCGCCCCGGTCACCGGCGGGGAGCGGATCCGGGAGCTGCTGGCCTCCGAGCTGTCCCGCGGCCAGGCCGACGACCGCTTCCCGCTGCACCCGGCCCGCATCGTGGCCGACACCCGGACCGCGCTCGGCCGCGAGGACATCGTGCTGGTGGACACCGGGGCGCTGAAGATGTGGATGGCCCGGCTGTACCCGACCTACGCGCCCAACACCTGCCTGATCTCCAACGGCCTGTCCACCATGGCCTGGACGGTGCCCGGCGCGATCGGCGCCAAGATCGCCCGGCCGGAGGCCAAGGTGCTGGTGGCCACGGGCGACGGCTCCTTCCTGATGAACTCCCAGGAGATCGAGACGGCGCTGCGGCTGCGGCTGCCGGTGGTGATCCTCATCTGGGTCGACGACGCGTACGGGCTGATCAGCTGGAAGATGGACATGGAGATCGGGCACAACGTGGACACCCGGTTCGCCAATCCCGACTTCGTGAAGTACGCGGAGAGCTTTGGCGCCAAGGGCTACCGCATCGCCGCCGCCGGTGAGCTGCTGCCCGTGCTGCGCACCGCGCTAGCCGACGACACCGTCTCGGTCATCGCCTGCCCGGTCGACTACACCGCCAACACCGAACTCATCCGCACCCTGGGCGGCCTGGATGAGTCCCTGTCCTAGCGGCGGGACCACGAGGCACCCGGCTCGGGCTCAAGGCCCGGCGGGGCGGGGCACAGCCGGGCGGGGCGGCCGGCTCAGGTCTAGGGCGAGCCGGCCAGGCTCACGAATTCCCGCTGGACAGTCCCGCACCTCCGCGCGCTCATGATCACGGATGATTTCCTGTCGACGGAGACCTTTTCCCCCTGGGGCGGGAACAAATATCCGTGATCATGCTTCGGCCTGCCGCATTAGTCCACGCCACCAATGTCGGCACCAGCTACTCGGTCACGGCGATGAGAATCTTCGCGCCGACTGTCCGATTCGGCCGCGGGCTCCTCGGCGGTTGCGGGCTTTTCGGCTGCCGCGGGCGGCTCGGCTGCGGCCGGCGTCGCGGCCGGGGCTCCGGGGCGGAAGTAGCTGAGCGGGTCGGCGGTGATGGTCCGCAGGCGGCCGGGAGTGCGGTAGGTCACGTCGGCGGCTATGGCGGCGGCCAGGGCCGCGGTCGCCAGGACCACGCCCGCCGCCGAGATCAGCGGCTCGAGAAAGGCCAGGCAGAGGGTCACCCCGACGGTGGCCAGCCGCCGCAGCGTCTGGAAGCGTAGCTGCTGGCCCACGTAGATAACCCGGCTGCCCACCAGGAACGCGGCCAGGCCGCCGGTGACGAGCCAGGCGGCGGCCCCGGAGGCGGCCCCGGAGATGGCCAGGCTAACTCCCGCCGCCTCGGCCAGCAGCGCGAACGCCGGGGTCAGGTGGCCGGCCGCGTACAGGCCGTAGGCCAGGGCCGGGTTACCGCCCGAGGCGCGCAGCACCGACTCGCCGAGCGGGGCGGCGGCGGTGAAGTAGATCCACCACAGGGCGGCCGCGAGAACCAGGCCGGACAGCAGCCCGACCCAGTAACGCGGGTCGTGGCCGGGCAGGCCCACCGCCGACGTGGCCACGGACGCCACCACCTCGCCCAGCAGGATCATGATCATCAGGCCGAAGCGCTCGCTCAGGTGGCTCGAGTCGACCCGGCGGGCCGGATCGGCGGGCGGCTTGAGCATGGCCCCCATGGACTCGGCCCGGCCGGCCCGTCGCGCGGCCGGCCCGCGCGGGCGTCCGCCAGACCGCTCGCGCTCGCCGTTGCGCAGCAGCAGGAAGCCGCCTTCCTGGATCAGGGTGAAGCCCCACAGCACGTAGCGCCAGGGGCCGGGCACGAAGGCCGAGGCGGCGAAGACCGCGGCCGACACGCCGTACCCGACCACCACTCCCCGGGTGCCTTTGGCCATGAACGCGAAGGCCAGGGCGAGTACCAGCCGGGCGCCGGCTAGCGCGCAGGCAAAGGCGAGCACCTGCCCGCGGCCGGCGGAATGGGTCTCTACCGCAGCCACCGCGCAGGGCAGCGTGCCGGCCAGGACGAACAGGCGCCCGGAGATCCGGTCCTGGCTGTGCTGGTTACACAAGACCACGAAACCGATCCAGGTCCACCAAAGTACGGCGAACAAGCCGAACGCACGGCCGAAACCGTCCCAGTGCGGGTCGGTCACCATGATGTGGGTCGGCTGGCTGACGGCGAACGCGAAGATCAGGTCGAAGTACAGCTCAGCCCAGGAGACGCGCTTCCCCTCGGTTACCTCGGCCACCGGGTTATTCAACCATTCCCGGGGCGCGGGCCCCGCTCAGTTCGTCACCGTGATCGCGGGCGCGTGCTGGTACCAGCTGGCGATCAGCGACGACACCTGCGGGCCGGAGCTGAAGTCGACCCGCAGCCAGCCGGTCCCCGCCCACGTCTGCACCGAGTACCCGGCGCCCGGCACGGCCGTCAGCAGCCGCACCGTCCCGCCGGTCTCGTCCAGCGTCACCGTCCCGCCGGTCAGCGCGTAGGCGTGAACCGTACTGGCGGCCGGCGACCCGGTGGCGGAAGGGGTCTCAGCGGCCGACGGGGTCGCGGTGGCGGAGGGGGTCTCAGCGGCCGACGGGGTCGCGGCGGCCGACGGCGTCCCGGCGGCGGAGGTGCTGACGGCGGGCCCCACGGTCGCGGACGGCCCGGTTACGGAAGGCCCGGCCCCGGCGGGCGGGGTCACGAGAACTGACGGCGCGGTCGGCGGCGGGAGCACCGCCGCGTTGATCACCGGCAGCCCGGATCCCACCCCGGCGTTCCTGACCACGACATTCGCGCCCAGCCAGGCCACGCTGACCGCGATGGCGGTACCGGCCGCCCAGGCGGCGAGGCCGACCAAGAGCCGCACCATGTCGGCCATAATGCCGCAAGCGGGACGCCGGGTACGTACGGTTCGCATTATGGCCCGCGTGCTTATCGTCGAGGACGACCCCTATGTCCGCTCGGCGGTGGTCGCCGAGCTCAGCCAGCGGTCACACACCGTGCGCACGGCGGGCACCGCACTCGACGGCATCCGGGAGGTCAGCCACGACCCGCCCGACGTGATCGTGCTCGACCTCGGGCTGCCGGACCTGGACGGCGGCCAGGCCCTGAAGATGATCCGCGCGATCACCGCGACGCCGGTCATCGTGGCCACCGCCCGGGACGAGGAGTCCGAGATCATCCGGCTGCTCAACGACGGTGCCGACGACTACCTGGTCAAGCCGTTCTCCGGTGGTCACCTGGCCGCCCGCATCGCCGCGCTGCTGCGCCGGACCGGCCCGCTGCCGGGGCCGGCCCCGGTCATCGCCGTAGCCGGCCTGAGCGTCGACCCGGCCCGGCGGGAAGCGCTGCTCGACGGGCGCCGCCTCGACCTCTCCCGCCGCGAGTTCGACCTGCTCGCCTACCTGGCCGCCCGGCCCGGCGCGGTGGTGCCGCGCCGGGAACTGCTGACCGAGGTGTGGCACCAGGCCTACGGCGATGACCAGACCATCGACGTGCACGTCTCGTCGCTGC
>DASWUW010000365.1:0-3164 GCA_036406335.1 Trebonia sp. | reverse complement strand
GCAGCAGCGGGCCGGCGCCCTGGTCGAGGACGAAGTCACCCCGGGGCGCGGCGGTGTCCAGCATCGTTCCGGGAGACAAGCCGCTGTTCAGGTAGCTGCTGGCGACGCCGTGCGGCTCCTGCTTGACGCTGATCCGGTAGGAGCCGTCATCCACCGCCGAGGACAGCGAGTAGCTGCGGACCGGGGCCGGCGGCCCGGCCTCGCTGATCCGCAGCGTGAGGTACTGGCCAGGCCGGGCCGCCGGGAGGGCGGCGCCGCCGGGATCGGTGAGGTAGATCGAGGACACCTGCTCGTCTTCCCGGACCACCCGCGCGACGCACAGCTTCCGGAAGCCGGGCCAGGCCGGCCCGGCGGCGCCGGCGTCTTCCGGTGCCGACAGCAGGTCGCGGAACGAGCCCTGCCAGCCCGGGCTCAGGGCCGGGATCGCCAGGGCGGTCGCCAGCTTCCCCCGGTCGCGGCGGGAAAGGTAGAGCAGCGCGTCGGTGTCGGCTACCGACAGGGCGCCGGGCCCGGTCCTGGTCTTGACGATCGCGTCGCCGGCCCGGACGCGCCCTTCGGTGATAACCCGCATGTAGAAGCCGGGGCGGTGGTGGCTCACCAGCAGCGCGGGCAGTTCCGGGGCGCCGAAGCGCAGGCCGACCCGGTAGCAGGTGACCCGGGGCTGGGTCACCTCGAACTCGGCCTCGCCGATGCGGTACCGGTCGCCGATGCAGACCTCGGCATCAGGCAGCCCCTCGACGGTCAGGTTCTCCCCGAACTGCCCGTAGGGCAGTTCGGCGCGCCCGAAGTGCCGCCGCCAGTGCTCGTAGGACTCGACCTGGTAGACCAGCACCGCCCGCTGCTCGCCGCCGTGGCCCTTCAGGTCACCCTGGCCGTCGCCGTCGATGTTCAGGCGGCGTACCAGCTGCGGCCCGGCCGCCGGCTCCTTCCAGACACCGGTGTGCACAATCTTGCCCTGCCACGGTACGTCCCTGGGCATCCCGACGTTGACCGACAACAGCTTGCCGACGGGCACGTCGCGCTCCTCCGCTGATGAAGGCACTGGATGATCCTAACCATGATCACGTCCGTAGGCGGCGCCGCGCATCCGTGATCCTGCCTGGTCCGGCCCGCGGTCGCGCCGCCTGGTAGCGCACAGTTTTGATTTAGCGGCATCTTACTTCCCCTGTCTTCGATTAGGTGTTTTAATCGAAGCTGCTAGGAAGAGATTTCGAAGTGCTCACGGTTGTCAGGGAGGCGGCATGCTTGCAGCGGCTGACGCCGGCCAGACGGTGGTCGCGGCCATCATCGGGCTGGGAGCCGCCGGGGTAGCCGGCGGCGTGATCGCCATGGCCTGGAGCCTGCATCTGCACGAGATGCAGCTGGCCGGGCGTCTGGCCCGGCGGGAGGCCGACGGGCCCGCCGAGGCGGCCGGCAACGTCATGCCGGTCCCGGTGATGAACTCCCGCGGCAGGCCGCGGGAGGCGGACGCCGCCGCCGCGGCCGCGGACGGCTACGGCGGGGCGCACCCGCCCGGCGGCACCGGGAGCGGGACGCAGCGGACCGCGGAAGCCGCCCGGCCGGCGGCACCGCCCGCCATCGAGGGACCCGACAGCGTGGTCATCGGCGAGCAGGCCCGCTACCGGGTCCGCCGGTCCGGGGTGCAGCAGGTCGTCGCCTGGGCGGCCGGCGGCGGCGCGGTGTCCCAGGCGTCCGACCCGGCCCATCCCGACGACCTGCTGCTGGTCGCGGACCGGCCGGGCAGCATCACGGTCTCCGTGCGGCTCCGCGAGGGTCTCGCCGAACGGCGCGAGACCAAAGCCGTCACGGCGGTCGCCAACCCGGAGACGACCGTGCCCGCACTCACCTCGCGGATGCTGCTCCAGGACTGGCCGCTGATCACCGTCGCGGTCCTCGTCGTCGGGTTCACCGCGGCCCTGGTCGCCGTGGGCAGTTTCCCCGTCGGGGACTTCGTCGCCCTGGTCGCCCCGCTGACCGCGGTGCTGGCCGTGGTCGCCGCGACCCGCGGGGGCGGCGGCCGCAGCGGGCGGTAGGCGCCCGGCCGAACCCGGGTTCCGCCGCGGCCGTGATAAACAGTCCCTGTAAGCAAGGAGAAGGGACGCGGTGTCATGCGGGCGATCGTGGTGAACGAGACGGGCGGGCCCGAGGTCATGGTCCTGCAGGAGCAGCCGGACCCGGTGGCCGGGCCCGGGCAGCTCGTTGTCCGGGTCGCGGCGGCCGGCGTCAACTTCATCGACATCTACCGGCGTTCCGGTGTCTACCAGTGGCGGGTGCCGCACGTTCCCGGCAGTGAGGGCGCGGGCGTGGTGACCGCCGTGGGGGAGGGGGCCGGCGAGTTCGCCGTCGGTGACCATGTCGCCTGGGCCGAGGCCTTCGGCAGCTACGCCGGGCAGGTGACGGTGGAGGCGGAGCAGACGGTCCCGGTCCCCCCGGATATCGACCTGAAGGTCGCCGGAGCGGTCATGCTGCAGGGCATAACCGCGCACTACCTGTGCCGCAGCACGTTCCCGGTCGCCGCGGGAGCGGTCACGGTCGTGCACGCGGCGGCCGGCGGCGTCGGCCTGCTGCTCACCCAGATGATCAAGCGACTAGGCGGCACCGTCATCGCCACCACGTCGTCCCCCGCCAAGGCCGCCCTGGCCGGGGAAGCAGGCGCCGACTACGTGACTACCTACCCGGATTTCCCGCGGGTGGTCAAAGACGTGACCGGCGGCCGGGGCGCGGACGTGGTCTACGACGGCGTTGGCAAGGACACCTTCGACGCCAGCCTGTCGGTGCTGCACCCGCGCGGCCTGATGGTTCTGTTCGGCGGGTCCAGCGGCCAGGTCCCGCCGTTCGACATCCAGCGCCTCAACAGCGGCGGCTCGCTGTTCCTGACCCGTCCTACCCTGATGCATTACCTCGCAGACCGCTCCGAGCTGCTCTGGCGGGCCAGCGACATTTTCGACTGGGTCGCCAAAGGCGAACTGAACGTCCGCGTCGGCGCCGAGTACCCGCTCGCCGGCGCCGCCCGCGCTCACGAGGACCTGGCCGGCCGCCGCACCACCGGCAAACTCATCCTTGTCCCGTAACTCCCGCCGCAATCCGTTTGATATGCCCAGAGCGGGCATTAACCGGTGAATTCGGCTAGGTCTGCAGTCGGGGGACTATTCAAAGCGTCCCTC
>DASWUW010000364.1:0-7281 GCA_036406335.1 Trebonia sp. | reverse complement strand
GCCGCACCTGGTGGCGGGCGGCGGCGGGTCGGTCATCCTGACCAGCTCGGTGGCAGGGCTCAAGGGGCTGGCCAACTCGGTGCACTACAACGCGGCCAAGCACGGCGTGGTCGGTATCATGCGCACCATCGGCAACGAGTTCGCCCACCAGGGCATCCGGGTCAACAGCGTCCACCCGACCGCGGTGAATACCATCATGATCCAGAACCCGCAGGTGTGGGGCCTGTTCGACCCGGCCAACCCGAATCCGACCCAGGAGTCGGCGGAAGGCGTGTTCAAGACCATCAACGCGCTGGACATCCCCTGGGTGGAGCCGGTCGACATCAGCAACGCGATCCTGTTCCTCGCCTCCGACGAGGCCCGGTACATCACCGGCGTGACGCTGCCCGTCGACGCCGGCGCGATGATCAAGTAGTAGAAGGAGAACGAAGCGATATGGCAGGACGAGTAGCAGGCAAGGTGGCCTTCGTTACCGGCGCCGGGCACGGCCAGGGCCGCAGCCACGCGATCCGGCTGGCCGAAGAGGGCGCGGACATCATCGCGGTCGACATCGCGCAGCCGGATGCCTATCCCGTCCTCGGCTACGCTATGTCGACCGAGGACGAGCTGGCCGACACGGTCAAGCAGGTAGAGGCGCTGGACCGGCGGATCATCGCCCGGCAGGCCGACGTGCGGGACGCGGCCGCGCTCAAGCGGGTGCTGGACGAGGGCGTGGCCGAGCTCGGCAGGCTCGACATCGTCTGCGCCAACGCCGGCATCTGCACGGTGCAGGCCTGGGACGAGGTCACGCCGCAGATCTGGCAGGACACCCTGGACACCAACCTCACCGGGGTGTGGAACACGATGGTGGCGGCCGCGCCGCACCTGATCGCAGCAGGCGGCGGGTCGATCATCTGCACCAGCTCCACCGCGGGCATCAAGGGCCTGCCCTACCTGGCCCCCTACGTGGCGGCCAAGCACGGCGTGGTCGGCATCGCCAAGACGATGGCCAACGAGCTGGCCCGGCACAAGATCCGGGTCAACACGGTCCACCCGACCGGGGTGGACACCCCGATGCTGGCCGGCCTCGGCGGCCTCGAGCCGCTGATCGGGCGGGACCCGAGCCTGGGCCCGATCTACATGAACACGCTGCCGGTCGAGGTGGTCGAGCCGCGGGACATCAGCAACGCCGTGCTGTTCCTCGCCTCCGACGAGGCCCGGTACGTGACCGGGCTCGAGTTCACCGTCGACGCCGGGAACACCATCCGATGAGCGCCAGCCGTGACGGCCGCGAGCCGCTCGCCCAGGTCCGGGACCGCGTCCAGGCCAGCATTGTCGGCCGGGAGCGCGAGCTCGGGCTGGTGCTCGCGGCGGTCGCGGCGGGCCGGGACATCCTCCTGGAAGGGCCGCCCGGCACCAGCAAGTCCACCCTGCTGCGGGCGATCACCGCCGAGTGGGGCATCCCGCTGGTGTTCGTGGAGGGCAACGCCGACCTGACCCCGGCCAAGCTGGTCGGGCACCACAACCCGGCCCGGGTGCTGCGCGAGGACTACAGCCCGGAGAACTTCGTCGACGGCCCGCTGATCGAGGCGATGCGCGCGGGCGGCTTCCTCTATATCGAGGAGTTCAACCGGGCCCCCGAGGACACCCTCAACACCCTGCTCACCGCGATGGCCGAGCGGCGCATCGCGGTGCCCCGGGTGGGCGAGGTCGTTGCCAAAACCACCTTCCGGGTCATCGCGTCGATGAACCCTTACGACAACATCGGCACCACGCGGCTGTCGACGTCGGTGCACGACCGGCTGTGCCGCCTGGCGATCACCTACCAGGACGCGGCGGCCGAGCGCGGCATCGTCGCGCTCCGGGCCCCGCGGTCTGAGCAGTCCATGGCCGACCTCAAGCCCGCCGTCTACGAGCGGCTGGTCGCCGACGCGGTGGCGGTCACCCGCGCCACCCGCGAGCACGAGGACATCCGCCAGGGCAGCAGCGTCCGCGGCGCCATCGACCTGACCCTGGTCGCCGGCGAGCTCTTTCTGCTCGACCCCGGGCAGTCCTACACCGGCACCGTCTACGACGCGATGGTCGTTGCCCTGTCCGGGCGGATCTTTCTCGACGAGACCGTGGAGGCGACCCCCGAGCAGGTGCTGCGCCAGATCTGGGAGGACCACTTCATCCTCGCCCCGGCCGCGGCGGCCCCCGGTTGAAGAGCAGTGGAGGCGGACTCCCCGCTCCGCCGCCAGTCCAGCCGGCCCCGGCGCCAGGATCCCGCCCGCGGCCTGAAGCCGCTGCGCCGCAAGCCGAAGACCCTCACCGAGGAGCCGGAACTCAAGGACGTCTCGCCCGGCGGCGGGGGCGGCCAGGTGCTCAGCCTGCCCCCGGGCGGCCGGCGTGACCGCGGCCGCCGCAACCCGGCCCGGCGCGGCGGGAGCGGTCCCGCCGTCACCGAAGAGCAGGGCACCCTCGTGCCGGTAACCGAAGCCGCCGTGGTGCCCGACCCGGAGACGCTGCGCCGGGCCCGGGAGATCGCCGCCCGGCTGGCGGTGTCCCGGCCGCGCACCGACCGCACCGCCCGGCGCGGCGCGGGCGACGTCGCCAGCGTCCCCTACAGGGGCGGCTCGGACGACATCGACCTGGACCGGACCCTGGAGATGCTGACCGAGCGCCCGGTACCGGAGGACGAGGACATCATCGTCCGCGAGCGGGTCACCACCACTCGTTCGGTGGTGCTGCTGGTGGACCTGTCCGGGTCCATGCGCGGCGAGCGGGCGCGGACCGCGGCCGCCGCCGTGGGCGCCCTGGCGGCCGAGCTGGCCAAGGACAACCTGGCGGTGATCGCGTTCTGGTCGGACGCGGCGGTGCTGTCCCGCCTGGGACAGCACGTGGCGCCGGAACGGCTGGTGGAGTCGATGCTGCGGATTCCCGCCCGCGGCCTGACCAACCTGGCCTTCCCGCTGCAGGTAGCCCGGCGCGAGCTGGCCCGGGTTCCGGCCCGGGACGCGCGGGTGCTGCTGCTGTCCGACTGCGTGCACAACGCCGGCCCGGACCCGCGCCCGTTCGCGGCCCGGCTGCCGCGGCTGGACATCCTGCTCGACACCACCGGCGAGCAGGATCCCGACCTGGCCCGCGACCTGGCCCGGCTCGGCCGCGGGCGGCTGCGGCAGGTCCGCGGCTACCGGGACGTAGCCCCGGCTCTCAGTCAGTTCTTCCAAGGCTAAGGAGGCCAGCATGGCCGTTGTCGTCGTCGCCACCCTGATCCCGGTCCCCGGGTTCCGGGACGAGGTCATCGCGGCGCTCGATACCGCAATCGGGGAAACGCACGCGGCTGAGGAGGGCGTGCTGCTCTACGCGCTGCACGAAGGGCGGGACGGCCGCCTGGTGATGATCGAGAAGTACGCCGATGACGCGGCGTTCGCCGCGCACGGCAAGAGTCCCGCGCTCGCCGGGCTCGGCGCCGCGCTGAAGGGCAAGCTCAGCGTGCCCCTGGACGTCCAGGTCCTCTCCCCGCACCCGGCCGGGTCGGCGGAGAAGGGCGCACTGTAACCCCGTATTCGAGACGCCCGCGGATCCGGGCGTAAACAACAAGGGTAGTGAAAAGGCTATGGCTAACAAGTGGTTCGAGACCGTGGCGGTCGCCCAGCGCAGAGCCAAGCGGTACCTGCCGGCCTCCGTCTACGGGGCGCTCATCGCGGGCGCGGAAGCGGGCCTGACGGCTGACGACAACGTTAAGGCGTTCCGTGAGCTCGGCTTCGCCCCGCACGTCGCCGGGCTGCCCGCGACCCGGGAGATGGCCACCACGGTGATGGGACAGGACATCTCGCTGCCGGTGCTCATCTCGCCCACCGGCGTGCAGGCGGTGCACCCGGACGGGGAGGTGGCGGTCGCCCGGGCCGCCGCCGCGCGGGGCACCGCGATGGGCCTGTCCTCGTTCGCCTCCAAGCCGATCGAGCCGGTCGTCGCGGCCAACCCGAAGACGTTTTTCCAGCTGTACTGGGTCGGCACCCGCGATGACATGGCGGCGCGGATGGCGCGGGCCAAGGACGCCGGGGCGGTCGGCATCATCGTGACGCTCGACTGGTCGTTCTCCTTCGGCCGGGACTGGGGCTCGCCCCGGATCCCGGAGAAGATGTCCGTCGAGGAACTGTTCCGGCAGGTGCCGTCGGTCATCACCCGGCCCGCCTACCTGTATAAATGGCTGCGCTCGGGCGAGATCCCGGACCTGACCGTGCCTAACCTGCCGGTGGGCGGGGCGCCCGCCCCGACGTTCTTCGGCGCCTACGGCCAGTGGATGCAGTCCGCCCCGCCGTCCTGGGACGACGTGGCCTGGCTGCGGTCGCAGTGGGAGGGCCCGTTCATGCTCAAGGGCGTCACCCGGCTCGACGACGCCAAGCGGGCGGTCGACGCGGGCGTCTCGGCGATCTCGGTGTCCAACCACGGCGGCAACAACCTGGACGGCACCCCGGGCACCATCCGGATGCTGCCCGACATCGCCCGGGAGGTCGGCGACCAGGTCGAGGTGCTGCTCGACGGCGGCGTGCGGCGCGGCAGCGACGTGGTCAAGGCCCTCGCCCTGGGGGCCAAGGCGGTCATGATCGGGCGCGCCTACCTGTGGGGCCTCGCGGCCAACGGCCAGGCCGGGGTAGAGAACGTCCTCGACCTGATGCGCTCCGGCATCGACGCCTGCCTGCTCGGGCTGGGCCATTCGTCGATCGCCGAGCTGTCCCCGGACGACCTGGTGATCCCGCCCGGCTTTACCCGCCGCCTGGGCGGGTGAGGCGATTTCCCGGGGGACGTCTTCCCGTTCCCCGGGAAATGCCTACAGTCCGGCCTGGTCGATCGCGCTCTGCAGCGACCCGATGTAGCCCTGGCTGGTGTAGGTGGCGCCGCTGACCGCCGAGATGCCGGCGCTCTGCGCGGAGACCACCTCCCCGTTCAGCTGGGAGACGGCGTTGGACGCGATCGAGTCGTCCGGCTGCTGCAGCTCGGTGGCACCGGTGATCTTGCCCGCCGACACCGTGATCTGCACTTCCATCGGCCCGTACTGAGTGTTCTCGGTCGCCCCGGTGAAGGTGCCGGACGGCGCCGCCTTGGTCGTGGCCGGCGGCGCCGGGGTCGTGCTCTTGACCGGCGTGGGCTGCTTGGTGGTCGGCGTGCTGGTCGCCGGGGTGCTGGGCGGCGCGGTGGTGGGCGCCGTCGTCGTCGGCGTCGGCGTCGTGGGCGTCGTGGGCGTCGTGGGCGTCGCCGAGGCCGTCGGCTTCGCGGTCGTCGGCTTGCCCGCCTTCGGCTTGGACTTCGACGGCTTGATCGTCGGCTTGCCCGAGGCCGCCGCCGACGTCGACGGCGAAGCCGGCGCGCCCGAGGTCGCGGCCACCGGCGAAACCGACGGCTCGACCGCGGCGATGCCCGCCGTGTGCGTCTTGAACGAGAACAGCGCAGCGAGCCCGGCGACGGTACCGCCGAGGGTCAAAACAGCGCGGCGCATGAAGCCTCCTGGGGCATGGCCATGGGAAATGGTCGGAAGTTAGGGCTGGGTCAGAAGTCGAACGACTCGTAGTGGATGCGGCGCCGCGGGACTCCCGCGTCGACCAGCGCGTTTACCGCCGCCTGGGTCATCCCGCTCGGCCCGCACACGTAGGCCTCGTAACGGTGCAGCCCGGGCACGGTCCGCTGCAGGTGATCGGCGTCCAGCGGGTCATAGCCGAGTTCGCCGCGCGAGCCGATCAGGTAGTGCAGCGCGGCGTCCCGGTCGGTGGCGATCGCGTTGAGCTCGCGGCTGAACACCACGTCCCGCGGGTGGCTGGCCCGGTACAGCAGGGTGATCCCGCCCGACATCCGCTTGGGCAGCGCGGCGAACATCGCCCGGATCGGGGTGATGCCGACCCCGCCCGCGATGAACAGCACCCGCCGGCCGGTCAGCGACGGCGTGAACGCGCCGTAGGGACCCTCGGCGATGATCCGGGTGCCCGGCGGCAGGTTGGCCAGCGACCCGCTGTGGTCACCGCGGGACTTGACCGTGATCCGGATCAGGTCCGGCTGCGGCATGGCTGACAGCGAGTAGGGGTGGGACTGCCACCACAGCTCCTTGGTCAGGAACCGCCAGCGGAAGAACTGCCCCGGCTCCGCCCGCAGGTGGTCGAAGTCGCGGCCGCTGATGAACACCGACACGATGCCGGGCGCCTCGGGGCGGACCGACTGCACGGTGAACTGGTGCCGGGCGGCGCTGCGCAGCGGGGTGATGACCCGGTACCACAGCAGCAGCCCGCCGACCACCGCGTACAGGGTGGACCAGGAGATCCGGGCGGTGATGCTCTCGGCGAACGTGCCGCCGACGGCGAACTGGTGGCTGAACGCCAGCGCGATCGCCAGGTAGGTGTACAGGTGCGCGTAGTACCAGGTCTCGTAGGCGATCCGGCGCCGCGCGGCCCGCATCGAGAACGCGGCCACGCCGAGCAGGATGAACCAGGCGACGGTGGCCATCAGCACGTCGGGGAAGGTGGTCACCAGGGTCCAGGTCTCGCTGGTCACGCTCTGGTGCGCGGTGAGCGCGTAGCCCAGGATGATGAACACCACGTGCCCGGTGACCGTACTGATCGTCCACCGGCCGCCGGTGGCGTGCCAGCGGGCCAGCCGGTCGGTGCCCACCGCCTTCTCCAGCGGGGGCAGCCGGGCCATCAGCGCGACCAGGATCACGATCGCGTACCCGGCCAGCAGGCCGAAGATCTCGCCGATAGTGGTCAGCAGGCCGCCCGTGGTGTGCATGAACAGCGTGCTGCGCCACCACAGGAAGATCAGCCCGACCAGGCCCAGCAGGATGACGGCGAGCACCACGATCGGCAGCACGATCCGCGCCTGGCCGGTACCCGGGGCGATCGGCCTGGCCGCCCGCATCCCGCCGGTCGTCCGGATCCCGCCGGTCGCCCGCGTCGTCGGCGGGGCCGCCGCGGCCTCGGCCGCCCGGTGGCTCGCGGTCAGGGGGAAGGCACCCTCCGCCGGGAAGGCATCCTCCGCCGGGAACGCGCCGGTGTTCCGGGCCGGGCCGAGCGTCCGGTTGCCGCCGGTGGCCCGCGGGCCGTCCGCCGTCCGTCCCGGTCCGCCTGGTCCGCCCGGTCGGTTAGCCGCGCCCGGCGCGTCGTTGAATTCCCACGGCGGCAGCTGCTCGGTCGCCGCGGGCCCGGCCGCCTGCGCTGCCCACCCGTTCGTCGCGCCGGCGGCGGGCGCTGCCCACCCGTTCGTCGCACCGGGGGCCGGCGCCGGCCCGGGTCGTGGTGCCGCCCCCGGCAGGACCGGCTGCGCCGCCGTCGCCCG
>DASWUW010000363.1:0-6536 GCA_036406335.1 Trebonia sp. | reverse complement strand
AGTTCGCGCACTACGGCGCGCGGGTCCTTGTCGTCGCGCAGTCCCTGGAACCGGGGGTGGCGCAGCTCCCCGTCGTCGGTCCACTCGCTAAAGCCCACCTCGCCGACCAGTTGCGGCCGGACCCAGTGGACCCCGCGCAGGCCCCGCGGATGACCGCGGCTGAAGGGGGTGTCGTCCTGCTCCAGTCCGGCCAGCGTATCGTGCAGGCGGCGCAGCAGCTGGTCGCCGAACCCGGTGCCGACCTTCCCGGCGTAGACCAGGCCGCCGCTGGCGTCGTAGTAGCCCAGCAGCAGCGCGCCGAATCCCACCCGGGTGCGCTGCGGGTCGGTGTAGCCGCCGATCACGAACTCCTGGGCGTTCTCGCACTTGAACTTGAGCCAGTCGCGGCTGCGGCCGGCCTGGTAAGGCGCGTCGGCCCGCTTGGCCACCAGCCCCTCCCAGCCGTCCCGGCAGGCCTGCCGGGAGAACGCCTCGCCGTCCCGCTCGCGGTGCCCGGTGAACCGCAGCGGGTCCTGGAAGTCCACCGCCCGGGCCAGCAGTTCCTTGCGCTCGGTGAGCGGCCGGGACCGGGTGTCGCGGCCGTCCGCGTACAGCACGTCGAACACGTAGTAGTAGACCGGGAAGTCGTGCCGCAGTTTCTCGCCCGGGCTGGCCACGCCGAGCCGCTGCTGCAGTCGCCCGAACCGCGTCTGCGCTCCGTCGAAGGCGACGATCTCCCCGTCCAGCACCAGGTCCCCGTGCCGGTGCGCCTGCACGGCCCCGGTGATCTCCGGGAACGTGCTGGAGACGTCATGCTGGCTGCGGCTCAGCAGCCGGACGCCTTCGGGCCCGGCGAAGGCCAGGCAGCGCTCGCCGTCCAGTTTCCGCTCGAAGATCCACTCGGGGGAGGAGAAGCGCTCCCGGGTCAGGGTCGCGAGCATCGGCTCCACCCAGGACGGCACGGCCTGCTCGCTCACGGCAACGGCATACCGCAAGGCGCCCGCCGCAAAACCAGCAGAACATGATCACGGTACTTTCTGCCCGCCAGGGCGGGTGAAGGTTTCCGCCGAGAGCGGTTACCGCGGCCCGGCGGCCTGCTCCGGTCGCAGCAGGATGCAGCTGCTGGTGGCGGTGACGTAGAGCTTGCCGCTGGCGTCGGTGATCCTGGCCTCGGCCAGCGCGGTCCGGCGGCCGAGATGGACCACGGTGCCCTCGGCGGTGATCGGGCCGGTGGCGACGGTGACCGGCCGCAGGAACTTCACCGACAGGTCCAGGCTGGTGTAGAACACGCCCCGCGGCAGGCGGGTGTGCACGGCGCAGCCGCAGGCGGAGTCGAGCATGGTGGCGAAGACGCCGCCGTGCACGGTGCCCAGCGGGTTGTAGTGGAACTCCTGCGGCGTCAGCCGGAACGTGGCCGTCCCGTCGCCGAAGGCCATGCCGTCGAGTGCGAGAGCCTGCATGATCGGCGGCGGCGGGACGGTGCCCGCGCCGATCGCGGCGAAGAACTCGGCGCCGCTCATCCCCGCCCCCGCGGCGGCGATGGCGACCGGGTCGGACCAGGTGAAGGTGCGCTCCCGCGGCTGCGGGTCCGGCTGCGCGGTCTCCGGCTCGGTATCCGGCACTGTCGTCATCGCCACCTCGCTCAAGCGTGTCTGAGTTTCTAAATGCAACTTAGCATACGTACAATGCCCGGTATGGAGCCGTACAGCGCATACGACAGCGACACCTGCTCGATCGCCCGGACGCTCGCGCTGATCGGCGACCGCTGGACGCTGCTGGTGCTGCGGGACGTGGCCAACGGCGTCCGGCGCTTCGACGAGCTGGCCGGCCACCTCGGCATCGCCCGGAACGTCCTGTCCGGCCGGCTCGCCCGCCTGGCCGAACACGGCCTGGTGGAGCGCACCGCTTACCGCGAGCCGGGGGAGCGGGAACGCTGTGAGTACCGGCTCAGCGGCGCTGGCCGTGAGCTCGTCCCCGTCCTGCTGGCCTTCATGGCCTGGGGCGACCGGCATCTGGCGGGCCCGGAGGGACCGCCGTCGGTGGTCCGCCACGCCGACTGCGGCGCACCGGTCCAGGTCTCGCTCACCTGCGCGGACGGGCACCAGCTGACCGACCGCCCGCGGCTGCGGCTGGAACCGGGTCCGGGCAGCCGGGTCCGGGTAGCCGGGTAAGCCGGGTCCGGGTAGCCGGGTAAGCCGGGTTTCCCGGCCCCGGCCGAGGAAAGCTGAGAGCTATGGGAGAGATCCGGGTAGGCACGGCGGGCTGGACCGACAAGTCGCTCATCGAATCCGGCTGGTACCCCGGCGGCGCGGGCAGCCCGGAGAAGCGGCTCCGGTACTACGCCACCCAGTTCTCGCTGGTCGAGGTGGACTCCGCCTACTACGCGCTGCCCGCGGAAAAGACCGCCCGCGCCTGGGCGGAGCGGACCCCGGACCATTTCACCTTTAACGTCAAGGCCTTCAGCCTGTTCACCCGGCATCCGACCCCGGTCAAGGCCCTCCCCGCCGACCTGCGGGAAGCCGCGGGCAAGGCGGGAAAGGCCCGGGTCTACCTCAAGGACGTCGACCCCGCGGTGACCAGCGAGATCTGGGACCGGTTTCTCTCCGCGCTCGAGCCGCTGCGGCAGGCGGGCAAGCTCGGCGCGATCCTGCTGCAGTTCCCGCCCTGGTTCCCGATCTCCCGGGCCAGCAAGGAGTACATCGTCGCCTGCGCGGAGCGGGCCGCACCGCGCCGGGTCTGCGTCGAGTTCCGCAACCACACCTGGATGACCGACGACAACCAGAAGGAGACCCTGGAGTTCCTGTCCGCCCGCCGGCTGCCCTACGTATGCGTGGACGAGCCCCAGGGGTACTCCAACTCCGTCCCGCCGGTGGTGGCCGCCACCAGCGACCTGGCCGTCATCCGGCTGCACGGGCACTCGGAGCAGTGGGAGAGCAAGGACATCCAGGAGCGGTTCCGCTACCGCTACGACGACCAGGAACTGAAGCAGTGGGCGGCCCAGGCGGAGAGACTGGCCCAGGACGCGGACCAGACCCACGTGGTATTCAACAACTGCTACTCCAACTACGCCCACGTCAACGCCCAGCAGCTGGAGGGCCTGCTAACCCGGTGACCTGCGGATCCGGGATTTGACTTCAAGCGCTTGAGGTGTGTTTTGCTGGTCCTATGACAGCAGCCTTGACGATCCAGGAGGTGTCCCGGCGCAGCGGGCTGAGCGAGCCCACCCTGCGCTACTACGAGGAGGTCGGGCTGGTCGGCCCGGTCGGCCGGGACACCAGGAGCGGGCACCGCCGCTACGGCGACGCCGACCTCGACGTGCTGCAGGCGCTCGCCTGCCTGCGGGCACTCGGCCTGGGCATCGAGGACATGCGCACCTACCAGGCCAACCGGGCCCGGGGCGGGCGCGCGGTGGCGGCCGAGCAGCGTGACCTGCTGCGGCGGCACGCGCAGCGGATGGAAGCGGAGATCGCCGCGCTGCACACCCGGCTCGACTACCTGCGGGAGAAGTCGGCGCTGTGGGACGCCCGGGCGGGCGGCGACACCGTCGCCGAGGCCGCCGCCCAGCAGCGGGTGCACGCCGCGCTGCGCCGCCTGGACACGGAAACGGAGATCAAGTCATGAGCCAGATTCTGGTGACCGGAGCATCCGGCTACCTGGGCACGCAACTGCTCGCCGCGCTGCTGCGGGCCGGCCAGGGGCCGGTGCGGGCCCAGGTCCGCAGCGCCGCCCGGGCCGACGGCCTGCGCGCCGCGGTGCGCCGGGGGGAGGTCAGCGCCGACGGCCTGGAGGTCGTCACCGCCGACCTGACGTCCGACGACGGCTGGAAGGCCGCGCTGACCGGGGTCGACGAGGTCTACCACGTGGCCTCGCCCATCCCCGCGGCTCAGCCGGCGGACCCCGACGAGCTGGTCGTCCCGGCCCGCGAGGGCACGCTGCGGGTGCTGCGCGCCGCCGTCGACGCGGGCGTCCGGCGGGTGGTGGTCACCTCGTCCTTCGCCGCGATCGGCTACACCCCCAAGCCGTCGGCCGAGTTCACCGAGGACGACTGGACCGACCCCGATATGCCCGGCCTGGCTCCCTACCCGCGCTCCAAGACGATCGCCGAGCGCACCGCCTGGGACTTCATCCGCAGCGAGGGCGGTCACACCGAGCTGACCGTGGTCAACCCGACGTTTATCCTCGGGCCGCCCCTGACCGCCGGGACCGGTTCCTCCATGTCCCTGCTCAAGGCGATGTTCAGCGGCGCGATGAGCGTCGTGCCGCGGCACCGCTTCGGCATCGTCGACGTCCGCGACACGGCCGACCTGCACCTGCGGGCCATGGCCGCGCCCGCGGCGGCGGGCCGGCGCTTCATCGGCGTCTCCGACACGCCGCCGATGAGCTACCTCGAGCTGGCCGGGCTGCTGCGGACGCGGTTCGGCGACCTGGCCGCCAAGGTCCCCACCGAGGAAGCACCGGGCGCCGAGCTGCCCCGGCTGCTGATCCGCAACAACCGGGCCAAGGACGAACTCGGCTGGCGCCCGCGCCCGCTGGAGGAGACCGTCACCGACACGGTCGAGAACCTGCGCGAGCGCGGCGACCTGCCCGGGTAAGTGACGGGGCCGGCGGCACCCGGTCAGTAGTACCAGGGGAACTTCTGCCAGTCGGGGTCGCGCTTTTCCAGGAACGCGTCCCGGCCCTCGGCCGCCTCGTCGGTCATGTAGCCGAGCCGGGTGGCCTCGCCCGCGAATACCTGCTGGCCGATGAGCCCGTCGTCGATCATGTTGAACGCGTACTTCAGCATCCGCTGGGCGGTGGGGCTCTTGCCGTTGATCTTGGCCGCCCAGTCCAGCGCGGTACTTTCCAGGTCCGCGTGCGGCACCACCGCGTTGACCATGCCCATCCGGTGCGCGGCCTCGGCGTCGTAGGTGTCGCCGAGGAAGAAGATCTCCCGGGCGAACTTCTGCCCGACCTGGCGGGCCAGGTAGGCCGAGCCGAAGCCGGCGTCAAAGCTGGCCACGTCGGCGTCGGTCTGCTTGAACCGGGCGTGCTCGCGGCTGGCCAGGGTCAGGTCGCAGACCACGTGCAGGCTGTGCCCGCCGCCGGCCGCCCAGCCGGGCACCACGCAGATGACGACCTTGGGCATGAACCGGATCAGCCGCTGCACCTCGAGGATGTGCAGCCGCCCGTTCCGGGCCGGGTCGATGGTCGCGCTCGTCTCGCCCTCGGCGTAGCGGTAGCCGTCCCGGCCGCGGATCCGCTGGTCACCGCCGGAGCAGAAGGCCCACCCGCCGTCCTTCGGCGAGGGGCCGTTGCCGGTTAGCAGCACGCAGCCCACGTCGGAGGTCATCCGGGCGTGATCCAGCGCGGTGTACAGCTCGTCTACGGTGTGCGGGCGGAAGGCGTTGCGGATTTCCGGCCGACTGAACGCCACGCGGACGGTGCCGGAGTCCACCGCGCGGTGGTAGGTGATGTCGGTGAAGGAAAATCCCGGCACCGCGCGCCAGCGCTCCGGATCGAAGATCTCAGAAACCATGGCCCCATTGTGGCCCTGGTCAGCTGATGCTGGTGAGCTGGGTGACGTCGTCGCCCGGCAGGTCGCCGTCGACCACCGCGGTAACGGTTATCGCCCGCAGTTCCAGGTTGCCGCCGTAGTTGGACAGGAACGCGGTGTCCGCCGCGTCCCGGCCGGCCGCGATGCGGACCAGAGCCGAGCGCGGTGCCAGCGTGGTCGCGTCGACGGTCCGCCAGTGCCCGTCCACCGCGGCCTCGGCCACCGCGTGGAAGTCCATCGGGCTGAGCCCGGGCGCGTAGACGGCGGTCATCCGGGCCGGGACGTCGAGCGCTCGCAGCAGCGCGACGACCAGGTGGGCGTAGTCGCGGCAGACCCCCTGCCGGGCCAGCAGCGTGTCCACCGCGCCGTCGGTCGGACCGCTGCTGCCGGGCACGTAGCTCAGCCGGGTGCCGACCCAGGACGAGACCGCGGCCAGCAGCTCGGCCGGCGCGACCATCCCGGCGAACTCGGCCCGCGCGACCGCGGTCAGCCGGTCCGACTCGGCGTAGCGGCTCGGCCGGAGGTAGATGACGCGGTCGGCTTCGGTCACCGCGGTCTCGAACGCCCGGCCGGTGACGGTGGCCGAGTAGTCGATGACGATCCGCCCGGGCTGCACCGTCAGCACGTGCGTGCGCCCCTCGCCGGGGATCACCAGCTCGGCGGCCCGCAGCGGCGTGCCGTCGCGGGTAATGGTCAGCGCCTCGGCCACCCCGGCACCGGGCATCTCGGACACCGCCACCTTGAGGATCATCGCCAGTGGCTGGTGGGCGTCAAGCTCCAGGTGAACGCCGGCGCGGCGCTTGAGGTCGGGCACGCCCACCAGTATCCCGTGCCCGGCGGGCCGCCCGGTTACAGACCCTGCCGGGCCAGCCAGGACAGCGACTCGTCGGCCACCGCCCGCCACCCGCGGTCGACGGTGAGGCTGTGCCCCCGGTCGGGGAACTCGGCCCGTTCGGTGACGGCGTCGGAGCCCCGGTACTGCTTGAGCGTGGCCTTGGTGATCGCCTCGGGCACGGTGTGGTCC
>DASWUW010000362.1:0-1928 GCA_036406335.1 Trebonia sp. | reverse complement strand
CGCGGAGACTGTCCCCTGCGGCCTCGAGCGGCCGGAGAACGTCATGGCGGCACCGCTGCGGGGCACGGAGCAAGTTGCCCGGGCGGCGGTCATTGCCTGCCCGCCCTGCGGCACGCTGCCGCCCCGGAGCGGATGTCCGGGCGACTGAGCCTCGCCAAGGCGGCAGCGTGCCTAAGTGGAACGAAACAGGTAGTGATGGCTGGTCAACGGGCTGCTGTATTACTTCTCGACGTAGAAGAGGCGCTTGTTGACGAACTCGTCGATGCCGAGGGGGCCGAGCTCGCGGCCGAAGCCGGAACGCTTGGTACCGCCGAACGGAAGGTCCGCGCCCTCCCCCGCCGGGGTGTTGACGTTGGCCATGCCGACCTCGAGCTGCTCGGCGACCTTGGTCGCCCGCTCCTCGTCGGCCGACCACACCGCGCCGCCGAGGCCGAAGTCCACCGCGTTGGCGAGCTGCACGGCCTCCTCGTCGCTGGTGACCTTGTAGACCACCGCGACCGGGCCGAACAGCTCCTCGCGGTAGGCGCGCATCTCCGGGGTGACGCCGGTGAGCACGGCCGGGGCGAAGTAGGCGCCCTTGCCGTCGCCGAGCGTGCCGCCCACGTGCAGCGTGGCGCCCTTGGAGACCGCGTCCTGCACCTGGCCGAGCAGGTTCTCCGCGGCCTTGCGGGTCACCATCGGGCTGTAAGCGCGCGCGGAGTCGTCGCCCGGCTCCCGCGGGGTCGTGGCTGAGGCCCGCTTGACCAGGGCGGCGACGAAGTCGTCGTAGATGTCGTGCATGACGATCATCCGCTTGTTGGAGTTGCAGGCCTGGCCCACGTTCTCCATCCGGGTGACCCATGCGGTCTTGGCCGCGTCGTCCACGTCGGGGGTGTCCAGGATGATGTACGGGTCGGACCCGCCGAGCTCGAGGACGACCTTCTTCAGGTTGCGGCCCGCCGTCTCGGCTACCACCGCCCCGGCTCGTTCGGAACCGGTCAGCGACACGCCGTGCAGCCGCGGGTCGGCGATCATCGTGGCCACCTGCTCGTGGGTGGCGAAGAGGTTGACGTACACGCCGTCCGGGACCCCGGCGTCCTTCATGATCTGCGCGATCGCCAGGGCCGAGGTCGGGCAGTTCTCGGCGTGCTTGAGGATGACGGTGTTGCCGACGATCAGGTTCGGCGCGGCGAACCGGGCCACCTGGTAGTACGGGTAGTTCCAGGGCATCACGCCGAGCACCGCGCCGACCGGCCGGTACTCGATGCGGGCGTTGTCGTGGCCCGGCACCGGCTTGTCGGCGATGAGGCCGGGGCCGTTGTCGGCGTAGTAGCCGAAGATCTCGGTGCAGAATTCGGCCTCGCCCGCGGCCGCCGTGGGCCGCTTGCCCATTTCCCTGCTGATCAGCGCGGCCAGGTCGGTGGCGCGCTCGGTGAACAGCTCGGCGATCCGCTTGACCACCGCGACCCGGTCGGCGACCGGCCGGCGCCGCCATTCCGCGAACGCCTCGGTGGCGGCTTGCAGCGCCGCTTCGACCTCGGCGTCGGTGGCGTAGTCGAATTTCTCGGTTACCTCGCCGGTCGCAGGATCGGTGACTTGGTACGGCGGTGTCTGAGTCATGCCAGCTCCCGGTATCGCTGGGTAGGGGTTCTGTGAGACCACGTTACGGGAGGCGGCGCATGACGCAAATGGCGGACCACTGGTGGTGGCGGCCGGGCTGGCGGCCCGGACGGCGGATGTACGCCTGGCACGTGACCTTCGGGGACGCGCCGCCGGTGCAGCGGCTCGCCGCGGCCGCGCGGGAGCGGCTGGCCGGGCTGCCCGGCCTGGACCTGGTACCGGGGCCCGGGCTGCACCTGACCACTCAGGACATCGGCTTCACGGACGAGGTGAGCGACCGCGACCTGGCGGCGGTCGCCGACGCCGCCCGGGCCCGGCTGGCCCGGGTC
>DASWUW010000361.1:0-1819 GCA_036406335.1 Trebonia sp. | reverse complement strand
GGAGTACGATCGACTCTACATTTGTCACCAACCCCACGTACCATTAATCACGAGTAGGTGCATGCCGGTGAGTTTTCGGCTTATGTCAACGCGGACCGCCTGCCTCGCTGGGGCGGCTGCACTAGCACTGACCGCTGCCGCGTGCAGCAGTTCGCCGTCGTCCTCGACCGGGGCCGCTACCGGCACCGGGTCGTCGGCCTCCTCCGCCCCGGTCAAGACGGGCGGTTCGATCACGGTCCTGGAAAGTTCCGGCTACTCCGGCGCCTGGTCGAACCTCGACCCGGCGCAGAACAAGGAGGGCGACGCCCTTCAGGACTTCATGACCGCGATCTACGGGCAGCTGTTCGAGCTCGGCAGCGGCGGCAAGGTCACCCCCGACCTGGCCACCGGGTACACGGTCAGCGCGGACGCCAAGACGATAACGGTCACGCTCCGCCAGGGCGTGAAGTTCTCGGACGGCACGCCGTTCAACGCCCAGGCGGTGTACTACAACTGGGAGCGGGACCTCGGGCCGGTCGCCATCAAGAACGGCCTCAACCCGACCTGGGACATCGCCGAGCAGCCGGCCCCCAAGGGCAGCCCGGTCGGCACCGCCGAGCCGCCTGCCCCGGGCGCCATCACGGTCACCGGCCCGTACACGATCGTCGTGCACCAGACCGTGGCCAACGGCGCCTTCATCGACCAGCTGTTTGACTCGATTCCCAACTGGATCGCCTCGCCCGCCGCCATCCAGAAAGAGGGCGCGTCCTTCGGGACCAACCCAGTCGGCGCGGGGCCGTACACCGTGGTGACCAACACGCCCAACGACGAGCTCGTCGTGAAGAAGAACCCGGGCTACTGGCAGCCCGGCCATCCCCTTCTCGACCAGATCACCTTCAAGACCGTCGGCAGCGACGAGGCGGCCTACGAGGCGCTGCTGGCCAACCAGGGCCAGGTCTACGAGAACATGTCCACCACGCAGGTCATCAACGAGTCGCAGTCGCACTTCACCGTGGACAGCAACCTGGGCACGTCCCCCTACGACCTGCAGCTGAACACCGCGGTAGCGCCGTTCAACAACCCCAAGGCGCGCCAGGCGCTCTACGCGGCCACCAACTTCACCCCGATCCTGCAGCACCTGTTTGGCGGCCGGTACCCGGTCACCCAGAGCTTCACCGGGCCCGGCGGCATCTGCTACGAGCAGAACGTCCCCGGTTACCAGGGGTACAACCCAACCCTGGCCAAGCAGCTCATCCAGCAGGCCGGCCTGGACAAGGTGACGATCCAGCTCGGCACCATCTCCATATCCACCGCGCAGGAGTCCACTCAGGCGGTGGCCACCGAATGGGAGGCGCTCGGGCTGAAGGTCAAGGTGAGCTCCTGGCCGCTGGCCGGGCTGATCAACGCCTTCGAGACCAACGGGGGCAAGACCTGGCAGGCGATGGTGCAGACCGCGGGCGCCTACGACCCGGCGAGCGGCGTCGGCGTCGCCTTCCGCTTCAACTCCCACTCGCCGTTCAGCGGAGTCCACGACCCCAAGCTGGACACCCTGCTGGCCCAGGCGGCGGGTACCACCGCCCTGGCTACCCGCTGCGGCTACTACAACCAGGCGGCCGCCTACATCGCCAAGAACTACTACGGGCCGTTCTACTTCACCTTCTCCCCGGCGAACGTGTCGGTCCACGGAGTCGGCGGGCCCGGCCTCAGCACCCCGCTCGCCGCCGTCGCGGTCGTGCCAACGATCCCGTGGGAAGACGTGTACTACAACCCGTCGGGCTCGTGACGGCGGCTAGCCGAAAGGGGATTTAACCAGCATGGCGCTGGTCCAGGAAATCCAGCT
>DASWUW010000360.1:0-8236 GCA_036406335.1 Trebonia sp. | reverse complement strand
CGTCCGCGGTCGTACAGGGCACCTGGTCCGACGCCAGCCTGCGGGCGGCGGCGGCAGGCTGGGGCACCGACCTGCGCGCGGCGGGCGTCAACCTCGACCTCGCGCCGGTGATGGACGTGGTCCCGGCGGCAACGGCGGCGGGCAACGCGCCGATCGGCGCGCTGGACCGGCAGTACGGGTCCAGCCCGGTGACCAACGGCGAGCACGGTGCCGCGTTTATCCGGGGCCTGGCCGCGGCCGGGGTAATGAGCGTGGCCAAGCACTTCCCCGGGCTGGGCCGGGTGACGGGGAACACCGACTTCACCGCCGACGTCACCGACACCGTCACGACCGCCGGCGACCCCTACCTGAACTCGTTCCGCGCCGCGGTGAGCGCCCGGGTGCCGATGGTGATGGTAGCGCTGGCCACCTACACGCGGATCGACCCGTCCCGGCTGGCGGTGTTCTCCCCGGTCGTGACGGGGCTGCTGCGGGGGAAGCTCGGCTTCACCGGGGTGATCATCTCCGACGACCTGGGCGACGCCAGCGCGGTGCAGAGCATCCCGGCGGGGACGCGGGCCGTCGACTTCCTCACCGCCGGCGGCGACCTCGTCACCTCCCAGTCGCTCGGCCCGGCCGAGCAGATGGCCACCGCGGTGCTGGCCAAGGCGGCGGCCGACCCCGCGTTCCGGGCCACCGTGGACACCGCCGCCCAGCTGGTCGTCACGGCCAAGCGGACGGCCGGCCTGCTGCCGTGCTGAACCCCGGCCGGCCGGCGTTCAGCCGTCACCAAGTTGATCTTGAACAACCGGTCAGCGAGCCGCATAGGCGGCGCCGCCCGGGGCAGTTCAGCAGCGACCAGAACACACCGTTGTCAGCGACGGCAGGCCGTCCGCGCGGGTCGCGCGAAAGGTGCGCAAAACCTGCCATGCTGTACGCGTGAGCCAGGAGCTAGGTAGGCACGGGTGACCGAGCAGGACGTGCAGGAGCGCAGGCGGGAAAAGCCGAGCCCGCCGAGCGGGCGCGGCAGAGACCAGGACGGCGCCGACCAGGGCGACCGGGGCCAGGGGCAGCTGGGCTACCGGCTCAGCCGGCTGTGGTCCGCGGCCGAGCTGCGCCGGGTGCCGCTGCGGACCATTATCACCGCCATCGTCGCCGTCGTGGTGTTCTTCCTCGCCGGGAAGGTGCTCTACCGGCTCAAGGACGTCCTGCTGCTGCTGCTCGTGGCCGGCTTCCTGGCGCTGATCCTCAGCCCGGTGGTCCGCGTGACCGAGCGCTACGTAGTAAAGCGGCGCGGGCCAGCGGTGGCCGTGGTGGGCGTCCTGGTGATCCTGGTGTTCCTCGGGCTGTCCGTCGCGTTCGGCTACCCGCTGGTCAACGCGATCACCCACCTGGCCGATAATCTCCCCAGCTACGTGACCAACGCGGAGCACGGCAAGGGCTGGGTCGGGAAGCTCGTCCAGCACTACCACGTGCAGCAGTGGGTGCAGCAGAACTCGACCAAGCTGGCTACCTTCGGCGAGAGCATCTCCGCGCCCGCGCTGGCGGTCGGCAAGGCCGCGGGGTCGCTGCTCATCGAGCTCATCACCATCTTCATCCTGGTCCTGCTGCTGCTCCTCGAGGGGCCCCGGCTGCGGCGCGGTATCCTCTCGCTGCTGTCGCCCGGGCAGGCGGAGGAAGCCCAGGCGGTCGCGTCCGAGGTGAACCGCTCGGTCATCGGTTACATGCTCGGGAACTTCCTCACCTCGGTCATCGCCGGGATCGTGGTCCTCGTCGACCTGGCTGTCCTCGGGGTGCCGTTTCCGCTGCTGTGGGGCCTGTGGGTCGCGCTGGTGGACTTCCTGCCGATGATCGGCGGGGCCCTGGCGGGCATCCCCGTCATCATCTTCGCCGTGTTCCACTCGGTGACCGCGGGCATCGTCACCCTGATCGTCTTCCTGGTCTACACGCAGCTCGAGAACCACATCCTCAACCCGGTCATCATGTCCAAGACGGTCCGGATCTCGCCGCTCCTGGTGCTGACCTCCGTGCTGGTCGCCGCGTCGCTCGGCGACTGGGTGGGCGGGCTGTTCGGCGGCTTCGTCGCGGCGCTGCTCGCTATCCCGGCCGCGGGCGCGTTCCAGGTGGTCGTGCGCGAGGCCTGGCAGCTCACCGCCCCGCCGGCCGAGCGGCAAAAAAAGCAGCAGGCGGTCATTGAGGCCGCGGGCGACGGAGCGCAGGAGGCGCGGCAGGTCGCCGAGGAGGGCGGCCGCCAGGACGCCGCCGAGCCGGATGTCCCGGAGGAGGACTCACCCGGTGCGGACGCCGTCCCGGCCGGGCACAGCCCGGGCGGCCGGCCCGGCTAGCGGTTCCAGCGGCCGCGGTGCACCAGGTCGCCGAGGTCGCGCCGCCGGGAGCGCAGGTCGCGTTTCTCCGCTTCCGCGTCGTAGCCGACCGCGATCGCCCCGATCGGCTCGGTGTCGGCGGGGACGCCGAACGCCTCCCGGAACGGCGTTACCGCCTCCGGCACGATCCCGAAGTACACCGCGCCCAAGCCCTCGTCCACCGCGGTCTGCAAGATTAGCAGCGCCGCCATGCCGGTGTCGATGTGCCAGAACGGCACCGGCCAGCGGGCCTCGTCCCGGTCGGTCCAGCCCTTGTCCGGCTGCGCGTAGCGGTCCAGGTAGGCCCGCTTGCACGAGAGCGGCACGATGACCAGCGGCGCGGTGCGGGCCGAGTCGGCCACCGCCGCCCCGGCCACTGCCCAGAACCGGTCCCGGTCGGCCGCCCCGGTCAGCACCAGGAAGGCTTGCCCCTGGGAGAACCCGGCCGACGGGCCGCGCACCGCGTTGCCGAGAATCCGGTCGAGCGACCCGTCCGGCACCGGTTCGCCGGTGAACGTCCGCACCATGCGCCGCCGCCGCACGACTTCCTGAAACTCCATAGCCGGCCACCTTAGCCGCCCCGCCCGCCGTAGCCGGAGGCCGGCGGATGTTGCAGACTGGTGCCATGGCACAAGAAAGCGACGCCTGCTCGGTCGCGCACGGTTCCGTTCCGGCCGCCGGCCCGGGCGCGGCCCCGGCGGCATCAGCCGCACCAGCGGCCCGCCCGGCCGCCCCCGGCACCGACCGGACGCTGGTGGCCGTGTTCGCCAGCCCGGTGTCCGGCTACCTGCTCCGCTACGCCGCCGACGCCGGGTACCGCCCGTTGCTGGTGGAACCCGACCCGGCCCGGGCCGAAGCCGCGCGGATGGCGGGGTTCCCGGTCCTGGCGGCGGTCCCCGAGGACCTCGACGGCGCCGACCTGGTGGTCACCGACCATCACCGCGAGGAGCTGGGCCCCGCACTGCGGGACGCCCTCGCGGGCAAGGCCCGCTGGATCGGCATCATGGGCAACCCGCACCACGCCGGACCGCACGTCGCCGCCCTGGAGGCGCTCGGTGTCGCCCCGGGCGACATCGCCCGGGTACACCGCCCCATCGGCCTCAACATCGGGTCGCGGACCCCGCCCGAAATCGCGGTCTCGACCCTGGCCGGCCTCATCGCGGACCGCAACGCCCGGCCCGGCGGCTTCTCCTTCTGACGACGAGAGGGGTCAGCGCCGTGACCACCGACCTCACGCTGCGCGGCGCCACCGCGGCCGACTACGACCGGATCGCCGCCGTGCTGGACCGCTGGTGGGGCCGCCGGGTGGTCCCGGCGCTGCCCCGGCTGTTCCTCGATCACTTCCACGCGACCAGCACCATCGCCGAAGCTGACCGCGAACTGGCCGGCTTCCTGATCGGGTTCCTGTCCCCGTCGCTGCCCGAGGCGGCCTACGTTCACTTCGTCGGCGTGCACCCGGGCTACCGCGGCCGGGGCCTGGCCCGGGTGCTCTACCAGCGGTTCTTTGACCTGGCGGCGGCAGACGGGCGCACCGTGGTCAGCGCCGTGACCAGCCCGGTGAACGCCGCCTCGATCGCGTTCCACCGCGCGCTCGGCTTCACCGTCGCCGGCCCGGTCCCCGGTTACGACGGTCCCGGGGACGTGAAGGTCCGCTTCGAGCGCTCGCTGCGAGCCGGGCGGTCCTGAAGACGGTTAGGAACCCGCGCCCGGGGCGCCGGGTCCGAGGATCACCCGCGGCGGCGGGGGAGCGGTGCCGCGGCGCTGCCATTCGCCCGGGTAGCCGACCGAGACCTCCTCGAACCGGACGCCGTCGTAGTCAGTGGTCCGCGGGATGTGCAGGTGACCGTAGACGGCGGCGAGCACCGGGTAGCGGGTGTGCCAGCCGGCCGTGAGCGCGGTCCCGCACCAGGGTGCGAACGCCTGCTGCCGCAGCGCGGCGACCGGGGCGCGCAGCAGCGGCCAGTGGCTCACCAGCACGGCCGGCCCGTCGACGGCGGCGAGCCGCTGCTCGGTAGCCGTCACCCGGGCCCGGCACCAGGCCGCGACCGAGGGGTACGGGTCGGCGTGCAGCCGTCCCTCGTCGGCGGGTGCGATCCCGGCCTCCCGCGCCGCCGCGAGCGCCGCCACCCGGCCGTCGGTGCCCCCGCCGGCGGGGGCACCGCCGCCGAACGAGTAGTCGTACAGGGTGAACAGCGGCGCCACCGTGACCGGGCCGCCGGGGCCGTCCCAGACCGGGAACTCGTCTTCGGGGGTAAGCACGCCGAAGCGGCGGCAGATCTTTACCAGGGCTTCGTAGCGGGCGGTGCCGCGCAGTTTCACCGGGTCGGACGGGTGCGTCCACAGCTCGTGGTTGCCCGGGGCCCAGATCACCCGGGCGAACCGGTTAGCCAGCGAGGCGAGCACGAAGCCGACGTCCGCCAGCACCTCGCCGACGTCACCCGCCACGATCAGCCAGTCCTCCGGGTCCCCGGGGGCGAGCGTGTCCGCGTAGGCGCGGTTCTCCGGGTACCCGACGTGCAGGTCGCTGATCGCCAGCAGACGCCGGCCCATCAGCGGCGGCGGCCCGTGCGGGCCCGGCTGACGGACCGCCCGCTGGTCACAGAGGGGTCTTCTCCTGCCACAGCGCGGGCAGCGACTGGTCCCCGAAGGACTCGAGCCGGGGGTCGGTCACCGGGCGCCGTCCGTAGGTGAACAGCAGCAGCGACGTCACCGGCCCGCGGATCGCGGTGGTGGCCTTCTCGTGCCCGCGCTCCCAGGCGATCCCGCTGTCGGTGAACCGGATCACCCACTCGCCGTCGGAGTCCGTCGCGTGCAGGTGCAGCGACGCACCGGTCGGCAGCGAGGCGAGGTGCGGGTACGCGCGCCGGGCGGACGGCAGGTTGAACAGGAACTCGTCGATGCCGTCGGCCGCGACAACCGGGTCGATGGCCGGGTCCCCGGCGTCCAGTGCGAGCTCCGCGTCGGCCCGGTGCACGGTCGTTTCGTGCAGTATCCGCCGGGCCCACCAGCCGGAGGTCCGCCCCGGACCCCAGGACCAGACCGGGGACAGCGGTCCCGCCTCGCGCAGCGCGGTCAGCAGCGGCACCGCACCGGAATCGAGCCACTGGGCCCAGCCGTCGGCGGAGTCCGGGGGTGAGTCCACGTCGGGGAGCGGAACCCGCGCCGTGGCATCAGTCTCGATGATCCCGGTGACCCACCGGTGGATTGTACCGGTGTGCCGGGCCAGGTCCGCGACCGTCCAGCCGGGGCAGCTGGGGACGTCCGCGGCCAGGTCGGGCGCGCCGGAGACGACGGTGGCGAACACCGACAGCTCCTTCTCGGCGCGCTCGCAGAACCACTGGTGATCAAACACGCAGCCAGGCTACAGCGCCCGCGTGACGGCCGGCGCCGCTCCGCCAGCGGCCCGCGCCGCCGCGACGGCTACCCGTAATCGCCGCGACGGCTACCCGTAACTGTCGCGACGGCTACCCGTAGAGACGAGTCAGGGACTCCAGCACGCAGACCGGCTTGTCCGAGCCTTCCCGCTCGATCACCCCGGACGCGGTGAGCTGCAGCCCGCCGCCCTTGACCTCTTCTATCCCCACCAGCGTGGCGGTCAGCCGGATCTTCGACCCGACCGGGACGGGGGCGGGAAAGCGCACCTTGTTCAGCCCGTAGTTCACGCCCATCGTGGCGTCGGTCACGGTGAGTACCTGCGACCACATCGGCACGAACAGCGACAAGGTGAGGAAGCCGTGCGCGATCGGCCCGCCGAACGGCGACTCGGTCTTCGCCCGCTCGGGATCGACGTGGATCCACTGATGGTCGCCGGTTGCGTCGGCGAACGTGTTCACCCGGTCCTGAGCCACCTCGAACCACTCGCTCACACCGAGGACCTGCCCCTTCAGCGCGGGCAGTTCGGCCAGCGTGGTCGTTGTCGTGCTGCTCATCTCGTTCTCCTCGATCATCGCCAGGACGCATTCCGGCCGGATGGCCAGACGGTACCAGGGGCGCCCGGGCCTGCCTACGGGCCGGGAACGGCAGCGTCCGGGGGCGGCTGTTGTGACCGGCCCCGAACCCCACTTGGATAACAGTAAGAAGCGTCACCAGTTCGCGGAGCCTTTGCCGTGGACGGAAACCTTTACCCGCCCTGGGGGGTGGAACCATCCGCGATCGTGAAACGGACCGCCGGGGAGGTACGCAAACCCGGGCCGGGGTGCTACTGTTCCTCTCGATGAGAACGCTTGCCGATCTTCAGTGGTGGCGCCGCCGGTAGGCGGTGCTAGCTCCTGTTGTCATAGCGACCGCCCGGATACGGCGGTCGTTTTTGCTTCTCCCGCCGTCTACCGGGCCAGACCTGAACCAGATGCCGACCTGACCCGAGAGGCCCCACGGTGAACCCGACCGAGACCACCGCCAGCGAGCTGGCAGCCGACTCCCTCACCCTCAGCGGGGGCGTCACGGTCACCCGCACCGCCCGCGCGTTCGACGCGGCCGAGCTGACCCGGATCGCCGGGCTGATCGACCGCCGCCGCGGCGGCGTGCTCAGCTCGGGTATGGAGTATCCCGGCCGGTACACCCGCTGGCACATGGCCTACGTGAACCCGCCGGTGGAGATCAGCTGCCGGGGCCGGACGGTCACCGCCCGGGCGCTCAACGAGCGCGGCCTGGTGCTGATGCCGGCTGTCCGCGACGCGATGCTGCGGGCGGGCGTGGAGCAGCCCGCTGAGACCCGTCCAGATAACAGCAAGGAGCGCGGAGCGCCCGGCGCGGTGACGACCGTCTACGTCCCCGAAGGGGAAGGGACGTTCACCGAAGAGGAGCGGTCCCGGCGGCCGACCGTGTTCAGCGTGCTGCGGGAGATCACCGCCGCGTTCGGGTGCGCGGACCCGTACCTGGGGCTGTACGGGGCGTTCGGGTACGACCTGGCGTTCCAGTTTGAGCCGGTGCGCCTGGCGGTCGACCGGTCCGACGGCCAGCGGGACCTCGTGCTGCACCTGCCGGACGAGATCTGGGTGGTCGACCTGCGCCGCGAGGAGGCGGTCAGGTACTCCTACGAGTTCAGTGTCAGCCCGGCTGGAGACTCCGCCCGCACCGGACCCGTCTCCACGGCAGGCCTGCCGCGGGAGACCGAGCCCACGCCGGAGCCGGCCGCCGGCGGGACGCTTCCTGAGCAGCCCGCCCCCGGCCGCTACGCGGCGGTGGTGGCACAGGCCAAGGAGCGGTTCCGGCGCGGTGACCTCTTCGAGGTCGTCCCCGGCCACGTGTTCTACGAGCGGTGCGCGTCGCCGTCGCGGTTCTACGAACGGCTGCGGGAGCGGAACCCCGCGCCGTTCGAGTTCCTGTTCAACCTGGGCGAAGGCGAGTACCTGGTCGGCGCCTCCCCGGAAATGTACGTGCGGGTCAACGGCGACCGGGTCGAGACCTGCCCGATCTCCGGCACGATCGCCCGCGGGGCCGACCCGCTGGAGGACGCGGCCAACATCGCCCGGCTGCTCGGGTCGGCCAAGGAGGAATCCGAGCTGACCATGTGCACCGACGTGGACCGCAACGACAAGTCCCGGGTCTGCGTGCCCGGCAGCGTGCAGGTGATCGGGCGGCGGCAGATCGAGATGTACAGCCGGCTGATCCACACCGTCGACCACATCGAGGGACGGCTCCGGCCCGGGTACGACGCGCTCGACGCGTTCCTGACCCATATGTGGGCGGTCACCGTGACCGGTGCCCCCAAGGCCTGGGCCATGCAGTTCATCGAGGACCACGAGGAGACGCAGCGGCGCTGGTACGGCGGGGCGGTCGGCAAGGTCGGCTTTGACGGCTCGATGAACACCGGCCTCACCCTGCGGACGGCGCGGATCGCCGGCGGCATCGCGGCGGTCCGGGCCGGCGCTACCCTGCTGTACGACTCCGACCCG
>DASWUW010000359.1:0-3564 GCA_036406335.1 Trebonia sp. | reverse complement strand
GGCAGCCGGCCCCGCGGGACGGCCTCGACGGCGACCCGTACGGCACCTACGCCGCTCCGGGGACTCCGGGCGACCCCTATCAGGATCGTTACGGCGCTCCGGCCGCGGCCGGAGCGGCGGGCAGTGGTGGCGGGCGCGGGAGCCGCGGCGGGTCCGCGGGCGGCCCGGGAATCGGGCTCGGGCCGTTGCGGGGCAAGCGCCTGCTGCTCGCGGTGCTCGCCGTGGTGGCGGTCGGCGTCATCGGGGTGGCGGCCTACGTTTTCGTGCTCAAGCCGAAGACGCCGGCCAGCGGTTCTGTCGCCACGGGACCGGTGCCGACGGCCAGCACGGCACCCTCGCAGCAGGCCTGCGCGGCGCAGCTCGGTATCTACTGCCATATCGCGGCGCGGACCGACGACCCCAAGCCGGTCACCACGGCCGAGCTTTACCCGCAGAAGTTCACCAACGAGACCGACAAGATCTCTTACTCCCTCGTCTCCACCAAGCTGGACACCAAGTGCTCGACCGCGGTCATCGGCCCGGACCTGGTCACCGCGCTCAAGGCCGGGCAGTGCACGCAGGTGCTGCGGGCCAGCTACGTGTCGGGGAACGGCAAGATCATGGGCACGATCGGCGTGGTCAACCTGGCCACGACGAACGGGGCGCATCACGCGGGCAAGGTCGTCGGCCAGAAGGACTTCATCGCCCCGCTGACCGCGGCCAAGGGAGTCGCGAGCAAGCTCGGCAACGGCACCGGCGTGGTCGAGGCGGAGTACAAGGGCCACTACCTGATCCTGATCTGGTCGGAGTTCGTGAACGGGGCCACCCCGAAGACCACGGCCCAGAACCAGCAGCTCGAGCAGTTCGGAAACGACCTGGTCGCAGGCTCGGCTAACATCGCCCTCAGCCAGCGCCAGGTCACCGGCCAGCCCGCCAAGGCAGCCGCCTAGGCGCGGACGCGGCGGGTGAGGGCCGCGCGCGCGGCCAGCTGGTCCGGTTCCGGGTAACGGACTTCTTCCAGGGACAGGCCGTGCGGCGGGACGACGCCCACCGCCGGGTCGCGCACCGCGGCGGCGAGCACCGCCGAGGGCCAGGACGGCGGGCGGCTGCCCTCACCCACCCGGATCAGCGCGCCGACCAGCGCCCGGACCATGTTGTGGCAGAACGCGTCGGCTACCACGCAGCCGACGGCGGTCTGCTCGCGGTCGCGCTGCCATTCCAGGCGGCGCAGCGCCCGGACGGTGGTGGCCCCCTCGCGCTTGCGGCAGAAGGCGGCGAAGTCGTGCTCGCCGAGCAGCAGCGCCGCCGCCTCGTTCATCGCCGCGAGGTCGAGCGGGCGCCCGTTCCAGAAGGTGTCCTGCCGCCGCAGCGGGTCCGCGCGAGCGGGATCGTCGCAGACCCGGTACGCATAGCGCCGCCACAGGGCGGAAAACCGCGCGTCGAATCCCTCCGGGGCCGCCTCCGCCGCGCGGACCCGGATATCCGGCGGCAGCGCCCGGGACAGCCGCCGGGGCAAAGCGGCGCCGTGCGCCGCCCAGGCCGTCCCGGGCACGTCGGCGTGGGCCACCTGCCCCCGCGCGTGCACACCCGCGTCGGTCCGTCCGGCCACGGTCAGCCGGACGGGCCCCGGCAGCCGGAGCACGTGGCCCAGCGTCTGCGAAAGCACTGCCTCTACTGTGCGCCGTCCCGGCTGCGCGGCCCATCCGGAAAATCCGCTGCCGTCGTAGGCGAGATCAATCCGGACCCGCACTGCTGGGTCATCCGTCAACGCGCTGACCTCCCCGCCGAAGACTCATAGACACCGCTTCAGAAAACCCGGGAACCAGAAACGGGCAGCTCACCAAGGTGAGCTGCCCGTTCTCGTTTACTGCGGTCCGGAGACTAGGCCTCCGGCTTGGCGTCGTCTTCCGACTCGTCGAGGTTTTCTGCCCCGTGCGCGCCGGCCAGGTCGGCGGCAGTCTCCGCGTCAGCGGCGGCTTCCTGGTCGACCGCGACCCGCTGGACGACCGCGTCCGGCGACTCGGACAGGTTCTCTGCCCCGTGCGCGCCAGCCAGGTCGGCGGCGACCTCCGCGTCAGCGGCGGCCTCTTCCGCCTGCGCCTGCTCGGCAACGTCCTGCGGCACCGCCGGAGCGATCTCGGAGGCCGGGCGGCGGGTGCGGCGCCGCGGCTTGCTCGCTGCGCTCTCTTCCCGGACCAGCTCGATAACCGCCATGGGGGCGGCATCGCCCTTACGGAAGCCGATCTTGGTGATCCGGGTGTAGCCGCCGGGACGGTCGGCCATGGCCGGACCGATCTCGGTGAACAGGTTGTGCACGATGCCCTTGTCCGGGACAACGGTTAGCACCTGGCGACGAGCGTGCATGTCGCCGCGCTTGGCAAAGGTGATCAGCTTCTCCGCGTACGGGCGCAGCCTGCGCGCCCGGGCCTCGGTGGTAGTGATCTTCCCGTGCTCAAAGAGCGAGGCGGCCAGGTTCGCCAGCATGTGCTTCTGGTGAGCGGCGCTGCCGCCCATCCGGGCACCCTTGGTAGGCGTGGGCATCTGTACCCCTGTTACCTTTCGTTAGCGTCGGCGCCGGACAGTACGACTAGTACTGCTCCGTCTCGACGTAGCTTTCGTCTTCGTCGCCGGAGAACGAGTCCACGGCGCTGCTCGGGTCGAACCCGGGCGGGGAGTCCTTGAGCGCCAGCCCCATGTCGATCAGCTTCTGCTTGACTTCCTCGATCGACTTGGCGCCGAAATTGCGGATGTCGAGCAGGTCCTGCTCGCTGCGGGCGACAAGCTCGCCGACGGTGTGGATGCCCTCGCGCTTGAGGCAGTTGTAAGACCGTACCGTCAGGTTCAGGTCTTCGATCGGCAGCGCCAGGTCCTGCGCCAGCGCGGCGTCACTGGGCGACGGGCCGATGTCGATGCCCTCGGCGTCGACGTTGAGCTCGCGGGCCAGGCCGAACAGTTCGGTCAGCGTCTTGCCGGCGCTGGCCACCGCGTCCCGGGGACGCATGCACTGCTTGGTCTCGACGTCCAGGATGAGCCGGTCGAAGTCGGTACGCTGCTCGACTCGGGTGGCCTCGACCTTGTAGGTCACTCGCAGCACGGGAGAGTAGATGGAGTCGACCGGGATACGGCCGATCTCCTGTCCGGGCTGCTTGTTCTGGGTAGCCGAGACATAGCCGCGGCCGCGCTCGACCGTCAGCTCCATCTCCAGCTTGCCCTTGCTGTTGAGGGTCGCGATGTGCAGGTCGGGGTTGTGAACCTCGACCCCGGCGGGCGGCGCGATGTCGGCCGCGGTGACCGCGCCCGGACCCTGCTTGCGCAGGTACATCACGACCGGCTCGTCGTGCTCGGACGAGACGACCAGCTGCTTGAGGTTGAGGATGACGTCGGTGACGTCTTCCTTGACCCCGGGCACGGTGGTGAACTCGTGCAGCACGCCCTCGATGCGGATCGACGTGACCGCCGCCCCCGGGATGGAGGACAGCAGAGTCCGGCGGATCGAGTTGCCGATCGTGTAGCCGAAGCCCGGCTCGAGCGGCTCGATCGTGAACTTAGACCGGTAGTCGCCGATCTGCTCTTCCCCGAGTGAGG
>DASWUW010000358.1:0-3022 GCA_036406335.1 Trebonia sp. | reverse complement strand
GCACATCGGCCTGGATGACATCAACGACGGTTACGCGCAGCTGAAAAGGGCGGAAACCGCCCGTTCGGTCATCATGTTCTAAGACTTGACACTATTTATAACCACGAGACAATATGTCTAGTGAAGACCGGCGCGAGGTTGCCTCGAGGTGGAGGAGAGCACGATGAAAATCGGCACCACGATGTACATCCAGAACTACCAGGACTGGGGACGGTTCGGGGAGCAGGAGAACGGCGCTGAAGTCGCCGCGCTCGAGCCGAACACCGACGCGTCGATCTGGGCCGAGGAAATCGATACCGCGCTCAAGCTCGAGGACCTCGGCTACGACTCCATCTGGACGGTCGAGCACCACGTCAGCCCGTACACGATGATCACCAACGCGGTCCAGGCGCTCACCTTCTTCGCCGGCGCGACCACCAAGGTCAGCCTGGGCACCATGATCGTCGTGGTTCCCTGGCACAACCCGCTGCGGGTGGCCGAGGAAATTACCATGCTGCAGCACGTGATGCGCGGCCGCCAGGTCAACATCGGCTTCGGCCGCGGTCTCGGCCGCCGCGAGTACAAGGCGCTGGGGGTGGACCAGAACCAGTCCCGCGAGCGCTTCAAAGAGGGCATCGACATCATCAAGCTGGCGCTCACCCAGGAGCGGTTCTCCTACAACGGCGACATCTACCACTACGAGAACACCACGATGCGGCCCCGGCCGCGCGACGCCGCCCGGCTCATCGACGACTTCTGCTTCTCCTGGGGCAGCCCGTCGTCGGCGCCGGTGGGCGCCGAGCTCGGCCTGCGGCCGCTGATCATCCCGCAGAAGGCCTTCGCCGAGTACCACGCCGACCTGGAGGCGTTTGGCAAGGCCCGGGAAGAGGCGGGCTACGCGCCCGCCCGTCCCCGGATCCACCTGCACATGTTCTGCGACGAGAACGCCCAGCGGGCGCAGGAGAACGCGACCCGGTACATCCTGGAGTACCTGGACTCGGCCAACCGCAACTACGAGCTGACCAGCGACCACTTCAAGAACATCAAGGGCTACGAGCACTACGTGGCCCAGCTGGACAACCGGGCGGCGGCGGACTACAACCCGGGCCAGGCCTGGATCGACAACTGCGTCTGGGGCACGCCGGACCAGTGCATCGCCAAGATCCAGAAGCTGGTCGACGCCTTCCACCCGGACGAGTTCATGCTGACCGGCCGGTACGGCTCCATGCCGCACGACGTCTCCCAGCGCAGCCTGGAACTGTTCGGGCGCGAGGTGGTCCCGGCGGTGCACGAGATGAAGACGCTGGAGCCGATCACCTACACGGCCGGGGTCTAGCCGCTAATCAGGGGGACGGGACCGTCCGAGCGGTCCCGTCCTCCGTTCTTTCCGCGGCGAAGACCTGCAGCCAGAACTCGGCCAGGATGTCCAGCAGCCGTTCCCTGGTCACCGGCAGCTTCGACCGGCTCGCCAGGGCGAAGATCCGCTGGGTCATGATCTCCAGCATCAGGGCGCGCTCGCGGGCATCGGCCCGCGCCCCGGCCGGCATCCGGTCGAAGTACCCGGTCAGCGCGTCCACCAGCGCCTCGGAGAGCCGCAGGTAGTGCATTTCGACCTCGGGCTCGAGCATGGTGGCCTGCAGCAGGGCGTGCGACGCCTGAGCGTCGCCGGTCCAGCGTTCCAGCCACTCCGCCAGCCACCCGCGCAGCCGGCCGGGCAGCTCGGGACCGGGATCCGCCAGCTGCTTGTCCAGCTCGTGGTAGGTCTCGACCGCCACCGGTATCACGGCGTCGATCAGGGCCGACATCAGCTCCGCTTTGCTCTTGAAGTGCAGGTAGAAGGTAGCGCGGCTCGCCCCGGCGGCGCGGGCGATGTCGTCCACGGTGGTGTCCGGGTAACCCCGGGCCGCGAACAGCTGCTGGGCGGTCTCCATGAGCCGGCTCCGGGTAAAGGCGCGCTGCTGTTCCCGCATCGTCAGCGGGCCGTCCACCTCAGTCATAGTCACCACACTAGACGCGATGTCCTGCGAGTAAACACCCGACCGCTACCGAAGGTAATTAGGCGCGCACTGCAGCTCGTGGAGCCGGGTCGTATCGAGGTCCGGGACGTGCCGGTCCCGGACATCGGCCCGACCGAGGTCCTGGTCAAGGTGGCGGGGGCGGGCCTGTGCCACTCGGACCTGGACGTGCTGCACATCCCGCAGCCGGTCTTCCCGCCCGGGATGACGCTGGGGCACGAGACCGCAGGCTACGTCGCCGCGGCCGGCCGTCAGGTCACCGGGCTGAGCGAGGGGGGGACGCGGTCCTGGTGCCGTGACCGGGCTCGCCTGGGGGCGCGGGCGACCCCGGCCGGTCAGCGCCGCGGAAGCTGGATTTCGGCGTAGACGGCGCGGTGGTCACTGTACGGGAGGTCGTGCACGGAGTAGTCGAGCACGGCGCAGGTGCGGTCGGCCAGCACGTGGTCCAGGGTGAGCAGGCCCCGGCGGCCGGGGATGCCCCAGGTGGGGATCAGTGCCCGGCCGGCCTGGCGGCCGGCGTCGGCGTAGCCGAGGCGCAGCACGTCGCGGAGCAGGGCGTGATCCAGGGTGGCGTTGAAGTCTCCCGCCAGCACCCGCGGGTGCTCGCCGGGGGCGGGCAGCACCGCCAGCTCGGCCCGCCACTGGGCGGTGCCGCCGAAGTGCCGCAGGCCCGGCGCGCACGGGTGGACGCAGACCAGCTCCACCGCCTGCCCGCCGGGCAGCTCGGCCAGCGCGGTCGGCTGGGCCATCATCGTCGCCGCCACGTCCGGGCCCGGGCTCAGCGGGTGCCGGGAGTAGATGCCGGAGCCGCTCGAGCCGCCCCGCAGGTCGAGCCGGGTGTAGGGCATCAGGTCGTCCAGCCCGGCCGGCTTGAGCCGGGTCACCGCGTCGGCGGTGAGCTCCTGCAGGAACAGCACGTCGGCCCCGGACTGACGGACCCGGCCGGCGAGGGTCTCCGCGTCGGCCAGGCCGAAGTACAGGTTGGCGGTGAGCACCCGCAGCACCGGCCCGCCGGCCGCCGGCTGGGG
>DASWUW010000357.1:0-1584 GCA_036406335.1 Trebonia sp. | reverse complement strand
CCCTCCGGCTGCCCGGCCAGGTCCGGGAATCGGCGTCCTCGCAGCCGCTAGTCGAGGCTCTCGCGGCCGGACAGGGACGCAACTGGTCTGGCCAGCGTTATGTCGCCACCGCGATCGGGTCGCGGCTGCGTTACGCAAGGCACCGCATCGAGCGGTCTGGCGGGTGGCAGACGCTGTGGCTGACCCAGCTGGATGCGGCGACCCAGCTGGAATTTACGTCCCAGCTGTCGATCCACGACGACTATCTCGGTATGCGCAGCGTGACTCACGTTCGCAACGCCGGCGCCCAATCCGTCACCCTGCAGGCGGTAACGTCGCTGGTCTTCACCGATTTCGACTGGCAGGGCAGCGGCAGCCTGGGCACCATGACGCTGCTGCGCGGCCGCGGCGACTGGCTTGCGGAAGGCCGCTGGACTGAAACCGGGCTGCGCGACGCTGGTCTGCCGGCCTTGACCTACGAGGGACGGCCGTTCCGCACGCGGGGCTGCATCGAGGCCAGCAGCGTCAGCAGCTGGCCCACCGCCCGTGAGCTGCCCACTGCCGTGATTGCCGACTCCCGCACGGGAAGCCGCTGGTCGTTTCAGATCGAGCACAACGGCGGTTGGCTGTGGCAGGTCGGGGAACTCGCCGACGGCCTGTACCTGGCTCTGCTCGGCCCGACGGATGAGCACCATCAGTGGCAGCTCGAGCTCGCCCCCGGGGCCGGGTTCGAATCGGCCGCCGCTTCTGTCGCGCTGGAAACGGACGCAAGCGGCTTCTCCCTTGCGGCACTGACGGGTTTTCGCCGCATATCGGCTGCCGATAGGGCGCAGGCGCACCTGCCAGTGGTGTTCAACGACTACCTGAACACTGTCAGGGGCGACCCGAGGGCCGAGATACTGCACCCGCTGATCGACTCCGCCAGCCGCGTCGGCGCGGACTACTTTGTCATCGACGCGGGCTGGTATGCCGACGACGGCGACTGGTGGGACAGCGTCGGGGAGTGGCGGCCCTCCACGCGCCGCTTCCCCCTAGGCATCGATGACGTGCTGGACCATATCCGCGAGCTCGGCATGATTCCCGGCCTGTGGCTGGAACCCGAAGTGGTCGGCGTCAAAAGCCCGGTGGCGGCCAAGCTGCCGGACGGCGCGTTCCTGCAGCGCGGCGGTGTCCGGGTTATCGACCAAGGCCGCTACCACCTGGACTTCACCTGCGAAGCGACGGTCGCGTTCCTGGACGAAGTGGTGGACCGGCATGTCGATGACCACGGCATCGGCTACTTCAAATTCGACTACAACATCCGCGCCGGCGCGGGATCCGACGCGGGCACGGCCAGCGTCGGCCACGGCCTGCTCCTGCACAACCGCGCCTACCTGGCCTGGGTCAGCTCGCTGCGAGCGCGTCACCCGCTCCTGATGCTGGAGAACTGCGCATCCGGGGGAATGCGGCAGGACTTCGCGACCGTGTCCCGCTTCGACCTGCAGTCAACCTCGGATCAGGAGGATTTCCGCGCCTATGCCCCAGTCGCGGCGGCTGCGCCGATGCTCGTGGCACCAGAGCGGGCCGCCAACTGCGCATCCCCGCAGCCCGGCATGTCGGATCAGG
>DASWUW010000356.1:0-4494 GCA_036406335.1 Trebonia sp. | reverse complement strand
CCTGCTGGCCCGGTTCGCCGTCCTGGGCCTGCGCCGTTACCCCGAGCTCAACGCCCGCGTCGAGCAGGACGAGGCCATCGTGCTCGAGCGGGTCAACCTCGGCTTCGCCGCGCAGACCGATCACGGCCTGGTCGTCCCCGTCGTGCCCGACGCCCACCGGCTGTCCGCGCGGGACCTGTCGGCCCGCCTGGCGGAGCGCACGGCGGCGGCCCGCGAGCGCCGCCTGGCCCCGGCGGACCTGGCCGGCGGCACGTTTACGGTGAACAACTACGGCGTGTTCGGCGTGGACGGCTCCGCCGCCATCATCAACCACCCGGAGGTCGCGATCCTCGGCCTGGGCCGCGTCATCGACCGCCCGTGGGTGGTCGACGGGCAGCTCACGGTGCGCCGGGTCACCCAGCTCACCCTCGCCTTTGACCACCGGGCCGGCGACGGCGGCACCGCGGGCGGCTTCCTGCGCTACGTCGCCGACTGCCTCGAGTCGCCGGCTACCGCCCTGGGTGACCTGTAGCGGGTCCTATTCGCCTGCAGACCCGTCTGTGCGCAGCTCGGCGCTCACCGAACGGACGGCGGAGATAGCCGCGGCCATCCGGGGGGACAGGTGCTCGCCGTCGCGGACGATGAGGACGCTGAATCTGCTGGTGTCGAGCCCCGCGACCGGCAGCCGGACGATCGGTGCGGCCGCCCCTGACGGGGTAAGCTCGGGCGCTACCGTCACGCCCCACCCGATACCCACCAGGCTGATGGCGGTGCCGACGTCACGGACCGTCGCGGCCACCTTGGGCTGGAAGCCGGCCGCGATGCACAGGCTCCGCACGAGCCGGCCGAGCGAGGTGTCTGGGCACATGACCCACGGTTCGTCGGCCAGCTGGGTCATCGCGCAGCCCTGCGAGCCGGCTAGCGGGTGATCCGGGGGGACGCAGAGCCGGAGCGGATCGTGCCCGAGCGTCCACTCGCGCAGCCCGGGTCTGACGGCCTCCCGTGCGTTGCCGTAGCGCGACACGATGGCCAGGTCGACCTGTTCGCGGTGGACGGCGTCCGGGCCTTCCTCGTCACTGATCGCGGTGAGATGGATCTCCATGGCGGGGAACCGCCGGCGCACCTCGGTCAGGCCGCGGCTCATGATGTGCGGGCCTTCGCGGAACGGGATCCCGACCCGCAGCAGCCCGGTGATCCGCGTCCCGGCGCCCGCCAGGACAGCCTCGGCCGAACGGAGTTCCACCAGGATCCGCTCGGCGTGCTCCGCTAGCGCACGGCCGGCCGGCGTGAAGGTGATGTGGTTACCGACCCGCTCGACCAGCGCGGTGCCCGCTTCGGCCTCAAGCGCGGAGATCTGCTGAGAGACGGCCGACCGGGTGTACCGCAGGCGGCGAGCGGCCGCGGCGATGGATCCCTCGGCCATGACGGCCTGCAACATGATCAGCTTGCGTACGTCCAACACCGAGAACGTCACATCCATTAACGCCGCGTGTCGCCGATAGTAACTACAGATTACTTGCCTGGCCGGATAGCGGTTGCTGAAGTAATGGCATGTCATTGACCCTGACCGAGCTGCAGCGGATTCCCACCTCAGGCGCACGGGCCGTAGAGCCCGTCCGGGTGGCAGGCCTCGACCTTCTGGCTATACCGCAGCTGGCCAAGGACACCCCGGGCGGCTCGCCGGGCATGAACGGCGGCGACAGCGACACCGACCTGCTGCTGCTGAACCGGCTCGAGGACCGCTTTGAGCCCTTCGCCACGCTGTCCGCGCCCGGCGGCGAGGACGCGGAATTCTTCACCATCGGAGAGCGGGCTTTCCTCGCCGTCGCCAGCATCAGGACCGGTGCGGGCCCCTATGAATTCGCGGCCCGGTCGACGATCTTCGAGTGGCGAGACGGCGGGTTCGCGGTCTTCCAGGAAGTGCCGACATTCGCGGCCAAGCAGTGGCGGCACTGGCAGATCGGCGACCGGCATTTCCTGGGGCTGGCCCAAGGGGTGGTCCTCCCGCCCGGGCACCCTGGGCCGGGCGGCGCGGTCAACCGGGAATCTGTCGTTTACGAGTGGGACGGCGAGCGGTTCGCCGAGTTCCAGCTCATCCCCTCGCACTGGGCCTATAACTGGCACGCCTTCCAGGCCGGCGGCCAGTTCTTCGTTGCCCACGCCGAACACGCTGGTCCTAGCGTCCTGTACCGCTGGGACGGCACGCGCCTGGTGCCGCACCAGACCCTGGCCCCCGAATCCGGCCGCGCGTTCGCTTCCTTCGAAGACGACGGTGCGGCCTACCTCGTTGTCGCCTGCATCGCCGCCCCGACCCGCGTGCTGCGGCTGGCGGGCGGTCAGTTCACTCAGACGCAGGTGCTCGACGGCCTCGGTGCCCGGGAACTGGCGGTGCGGCGCTGTGCGGGCCGCATCCTGCTCATCCGGGTCAACTTCATCCTCGGCACTCCCGCCGACCCTCAACCGGTCCTCGATTCGCAGGTCTACGAATGGGACGGAAGCAAGCTGCACGAGGTCGCCACGTTCCCCACCTGCGGCGGCACCGACGTCGCGGTCTTGGGCAACGGCGACGACAACGACGACGACGACGGCGGCGGGACGGTCGAGTTGATCGTCACCAACTCCCTGACGCCCGAGTTGCGGTTCGCCGCCGAGACGGTCCGCTATGAGCTCACCGTAGGAGCCAGCTGATGCCAGCGGCCGGGTTCGAGAGCTCCGAGCTTATTGACCTGTTCACCACCTACACCGCAAGCCGGAACAGCATCGGCGCGCACCTGGCTCAGGCCGCCGTCCGGGCGGCGGAGCACGACCCGCTGCTTGTTGTCACCGGCACCGACCTGGTCCTGTACCCGGGAAGCGGGGAAGCGCCCGTTATCGAGCCCTACCGGCTCGGCACCCGGGGCTTCAAGGAGCTGGCCGGGATATCCCACCTCGGCCCCGCGGTCGCTACCGTGGCCCGGCTGCGCGAGCTGGCCGGAGACGGCTGCGAAGCCGACGCCGGCGACGGCTGCGATCAGCCGGGCGGCTGGCGCGCCGACGGGAGACAACTGCTCGACGCCACCAAGGCGGCTCGCGCGGCTAACTCGAGCGAGCTGTGGCGCGACCAGCTCGCGGTCCGGGCGTTCGCCGGCCGCGAGGAGCGCATCGCCGCGATGATCGATTACTCCTGCCGGCTGACCGAGCGCTTTCTCGGCCGGGCCCTGGCTGACCCGGCCTACCTCACCATGGCCAACGTCCGCCGCGACTACCTGGAGGGACCGGCTGACGACGGTGACCTTCCAGTTCCGTTTAACAAGATCATGATCGCCACGTTCTACCTGACCGGCATGGATATCGCGCACCGGCTCATCGGCTGGCTCGGCTCGGCCGGAATCGACTGGGCCCGGGCGATGGTGATCATCGCGGGTCGAGCCGGCCGGCCAACGGCCGGAGTCACCCAGGAGTCGCACAGTATCGCCGGCGTCGTCCGTGCCGTGTCCCGGGGGAGGCTGGCCCCGGAGCGGGTCTTCATCGCACCGCACGCGCCCGTCTTTCCGCCGCACGACCCGGCGCGAAACGACACCTCGCCGGTCAGGGACCTGGAGCCCGGCTACCGCCAGCTCTGGGCCGCCCTGCACGCGACATCGGATCTCGCCGCCGGCATGTTCGAGGGCTACCCGCGCTTCGCCGCCTCGCCAGCTGAACAAGCCACCATCGGCGCTGATACCGCAACCGTGCACGCCAAGCCAGCCGTGAAAGGACCTGACGACTGGTTCGCCTTCGTCACGCGGCTGCGCGTGGTGATGGAAGACCCGACGCAGCTGCTATCCGGCGCCGTCACCGACTACGCGAGCACCGAGCTCGTCGGTCACGACAACGACCCGTCCGCCGTCACTGTCCCCGGCCTTGACGGCGAGCCGTACCCGCTCCTCTGGCAGTAACCGGAATCAGCAGGAAGGCAGTCCAGCAATGAACCGACAACGACGTCCCCGTCAATTCAGGCTCCCCGTCCTCGCCGTCGGCGCGGCCCTCGCCGTTACCACGGCGGCGGCCTGCGGCTCGGCCGCTCCGGCCGGATCAGCAGCCGGGCCGACCTCGTCGAGCCCCATCACCATCGGCATGTCGCTGCCCATGACCGGCCCGGTGGCGGACGTCTCGAAGTCCGGTTACCAGGGCTACGAGCTGTGGGCCAGTCAGGTCAACGCGGCCGGCGGCCTGCTCGGCCGCCAAGTCAGGCTGCGCATGCTTGACGACGGCTTCGACCCCAGTCAGACCGCCGCCGACTACACCCGGCTTATCAGCCAGGACCACGTCAACCTTCTCCTCGGTACCTTCTCCAGCCTGCTCAACGCGCCCGCCTCGGCGGTGGCGGCACGGCAGGGCATGCTGTACGTGGAGCCGTCCGGCGGCTCCGCCACGCTGTTCACCCGCGGCTTTTCCGACCTCTTCTTCGCCCAGCCAGGCACTACGACGAGCCTGCCGGACCAGTTCATCGCCTGGCTGGCCGGCCTGTCCGCCAGCGAGCGGCCGACCACGGCC
>DASWUW010000355.1:0-2799 GCA_036406335.1 Trebonia sp. | reverse complement strand
GCCGTCGGCCCCGCCAGCGCCGTCGCCGGATCACCCACCGCGCGCACCCGGGAGCGACCGCCGCGAGCGCGGCCAGCCCGGCCGCCACCAGCCCGGAAATTTCCCACGGATTCAGGCCGGCGCCGCTGCCCGCGGCTCCGGTCCCGCCTGCCCCCCCGCCGCCCGCGGTCTCGTTCGGCGGAAGGTTCCCCTTGCGGCCCGCCGCCGTCCCGGTCGGGACAGTGACCGGCGCCGTCTGCAACCCGCCCTGGGGCGTCGGGTTGCTGTTCGCCGAGGTATAACCCGGCGCGAACGCGGTCCCCTCGCCGGCCGCGGAGCCGGCCGGCGTCGGCTCGAACCGGAGCCAGCCGTACCCCTGGAACCACAACTCGGGCCAGGAGTGCGCGTCGTGCGTGGTGACCAGCCAGGAGCCGTTTGTCTGCTGGGTTCCCGACGTGAAGCCCCAGGCGATCCGGGAGGGGATGCCGAGCAGCCGGGCCAGCGTCGCCATGGCGAAGGCGAACTGCTGGCAGTACCCCTGCCGGGTGACGTTGAGGAAATTCGCCAGCCCGGCCGCGTTGACCACCGACGGGGCTTTGAGCGTGTAGCCGAACGTCCCGCCCGACAGGTAATCCTGCAGGGCGACGGCTTCCTGGTACTCGGTCTTGGCGCCCGCCTGGCCCGTGATCCTCGCCGCGAGCGGGCGCAGCGAGTCGTAGGACGCCGGGACCCGCAGGTAGGCGGCGGGGAGGCCCGAAGACGGCGCGACGGCGTTGAGCGACTGCGACGTGGGATTCTCGGCCAGGCTGGTGACCGTGTACTTCAGCCCGCCGAGGGTGACGCCGTGGTCGAACAGCATGAGCGTGGACCGATCCGCCTGCAGGGTCCCGCTGGAGCTGACCGCGGTGGACGGGTAGGGCACGGGCAGCGCATCCAGGTAGTCGTTGCTCACGTTGGCGCCGACGGAAATGGCCGTGGTCACCTTGGGCGTGCCCGCGGACGTGGCCAGGCCGGGCGGCGCGGGCAGCTGCGGTTTGACCGAGACCAGTGACCGGGGCTGGCCGAACAGCTGCCAACCGGATTCGGTGAGCTCGTCGGTGGTGTAGATCTGCAGGTAGTCAGGCGTTCCGGCCGTGGTCGTGTAGGTGAGCACGTGGGAGGCGGCGCCGCTGTGCAGCTCTTGCGACAGCTGGGTGATCGGATCGGGGAGCCCGATGCTCCCGGAGGCCCCGTGGCCGCCCGTGCCGCCGATTCCCGGCTGCCCGCCGCCGAACAGCCGGGTGGTGTGCAGTCCGGGGATGACCAGCGGCACGAGGAGGGCGAGGGCGACCGAGGCGAACCCGACCCGGCGCCCGGTGGCCGCCAGCGGCCGGGTATCCGGCGCGTCGCGCGCGGCCGGGTCCTGCTGTTCCCACTCGCGGATACGGTCCCTGGCCTCACTCGACAGCAGCGCCAGGTACCCGGCGACGGTGGCGCAGAACGCGACCGTAGTGCCGACGAAGCCGCGCGACACGCTGAGCGTGAACGGCTCGGTAAACAGCAGCAGCAGCGGCAGCCCGGCCAGGGCGGCACTGTTCAGCCGCACCGCGATCAGGTCGGTGAGCAGCGCCGCGATGCCAATGCCAGCCGCGGCCAGCAGCACCATGCCGCGCAGCTCGGGAACCGGGGGAGCGTACCTGGACGCCTGGTCGAACCCCTGCCCGGCCAGGCTGCACAGCTCGGCCAGCGACGCGGGCGTGGGCAGCAGGTGGTACAGCGACCGGGCGTTGGAGAACGCGGCATTCAGGTAGAGCAGCAGGGCCGCCGCGCCGGCCAGCAGCACCAGGGCGACCGGCAGCCGCCGCAGCCGGGTGGCCGTGCCGGTCAGCGCGACCACGGCAACTGAACCGCAGCCGGCCCAGAACCACAGCGCCCCGATGAAAATGGGATAGAGCGAGATCGATGCGAGGATTACCGCGAGCGCCGCGAACGCGGTCCGCCGGTGGCTAGCCACGGGCCGCCTCCCGGGCCGGAGCCGGCCCGGCAGGCCCGCTGCCGGTGTACAGCTCCTGCCACGCCGCCGCCAGCCGCGCCGCATCGTGCACCACCGCCACCCGCCAGCCGGCCACGGCGAGGACGTGCGCGGCCTCCGTCCCCTGGCCCGGCTCGGCCAGGATCAGCGCGACCCCGGCCATGGTGCCGCGCCGGGCTCCCGCCAGCTCACGGGCCTGGGCCGGCGGCAGGTCGCCGAGCACCGCGATGAGCTGCCCGCTGCCCGCGCTGAGGGCCTGTACCCCGGCGTCCAGGGAGACGGCCCGGGACGGCCGCAGCACCGCCAGCGTGTCGAGCAGCGTGTCGCGGAAGGTTCCCTGCCGGGGAACCTCGCCCTCCGCGGTGACAAACCGGGCCTCGAATCCCTCGCCCGCCAGGTGCGCTCCGATAGACGCGGCGGCGGTGACGGCCAGTTCGAACCGGGCGGTGGAGTAGGCGGAACGACGTGAGTCGAGGAAAAGCGAGGCGGTGTTCCGCCAGTACTGCTCCTCGCGGCGGACCATCAGTTCGCCGTAGCGCGCGGTGGACCGCCAGTGCACCCGGTGCAGGCTGTCCCCGGTGCGGTAGGCGCGCGGGGCGACGTCGTCCTCGCCGGACGCCGCGATGGACCGCCGCCCGTGCTCGCTGTCGCCCAGCCAGTAACCGCCGGCCGGCGGCCGGGCCAGCGGGATGATCCGCGGCGTGACGGTCAGCTCCGACGTGGAGGTGAACGCCCGGGTGATGGACACCAGCCCGAACGAGTCGGCCACCCGCACCCGCAGCGGCCCGATCGTGTAGCGGCCCCGGGTG
>DASWUW010000354.1:0-7049 GCA_036406335.1 Trebonia sp. | reverse complement strand
GCGCGCTGGCGGCCGGGCGGTGCGGGCTGGCCGGGGGGTGCGGGCTGGCGGCCGGGCGGTGCGGTTAGCGGAGCTGCCAGGTGGGGCCGGACGCGGTGTCGGTGACCTGGACGCCGAGGGCGTCGAGTTCGCCGCGGATCTCGTCGGCGCGGGGCCAGTCCTTCTCCGCGCGGGCCTGGGTGCGCTCGGCGACCAGCCGCTCGATCACCGCCACCTGCTGCGGGGCCAGGTCGTCGGGCGTGGGGCGCTGGTCGACCTCGGTCAGCTCGAGCTCATCCAGGCGCAGCCCGAGCAGGGCGTCGGCGGCGGCCACGACGACCCGCAGCCCCTCGGGGGTAAGCTCCGGGTCGCGCAGCGCCTCCTGCAGGGTGGCCAGCAGCCGCGGGGTCGCCAGGTCGTTCGAGATCGCCGCGTCGATCGCCTCGACGTACCCGACCGCGGTCTTGCCCGCCTGGTCGGCCAGCGCCCGGGCCGCCAGGTAGGTCGGCGCCGCGGGCAGCGGGCGCAGCGGGGCGATCCGGGTGACCAGGCGGTGCAGGGTCACCTGGGCGCCGTCGATCGCGGCGCTGGTGAAGTCGAGCTGGCTGCGGTAGTGGCCGCCGAGCAGGAACAGCCGGTAGGCCATCGGGTGGTAACCGGCCGCGACGAGGTCGGCGACCCGGGGCACCGGGCCGGACGACTTGGCCACCTTGGCGTTGTCGATCAGCAGGAACTCACCGTGGACCCAGTAGGGCACCCAGGGCCGCCCGTCGTTCAGGTAGGCCTCGGACTGGGCGATCTCGTTGACGTGGTGCAGCTGGCGCAGGTCGGCGCCGCCGGTGTGGAGGTCGAAGTGCTCGCCCAGCAGCTCCATCGACATGACCGAGCACTCCAGGTGCCAGCCGGGAGCGCCCCAGCCCCAGGGCGAGTCCCAGCGCATGACCCGGCGGACGCCGGGCTCCTCGGCCCGCCACAGGGCGAAGTCGCTCTTGTTCCGGCGGCCCTCGACGTGCTCGACCCGGGCCCCCTCTTCCTGGCCCTCGATGTCGAGCAGGGCCAGGGTCCCGTAACCGGGTGACCTGGACGTGTCGAAGTACAGGCCGGACGGGAGCTGGTAGGCGTAGCCGAGCTCCTGCAGCCGCGCCGCGAAGGCGATCATCTGCTCGACGTACGCGCTGGCCCGCGGGTACTCGTGGGCGGGCAGGATGTTGAGCGCGGCCCGGTCGGCGAAGAAGGCCTGGGTGTAGTGCTCGGCGATGTCGGCTACGCTGCGCCGCTCGCGCGCGGCGGCCACCTCGAGCTTGTCCTCGCCGGTCTCCGAGTCGGACACCGCGTGGCCGACGTCGGTGATGTTGGTGACGTGCCGGACCTCGAGGCCCTTCCAGCGCAGCGCCCGGCGCAGCGTGTCCGGGAACACCGACGACCGCATGTTGCCCAGGTGCACGTAGGAGTAGACGGTCGGACCGCAGGTGTACAGGCCTACGACATCGGCGGACGGCGTGAAGTCCTCGGTCAGCCGTCCGAGCGAGTTGTAGAGCCTGAGCTGTTGTCCGGTCACCCAAGCCATGATAGGGGCCGGCGCGGGGGACTCGGCTTGACGAGGCGCGAAACGCTAGGGGTAGAGCGCTTCGATCTCCTTGACGTAGCGGTCGATGATGAACGCGCGGCGGCGCTTCAGCGACGGGGTGAGCTCGCCCGACTGCGCGGTCCACTCGGCGGGCAGCAGCGCGAACCGGCGGACCTGCTCGGGCCGGGCCAGGCGGGAGTTGGCCGCGGCGACACCGCGCTCGATCTCGGCGATCACCTCGGGAGCGGCGGCCAGGTCGGCCAGCGAGTCAAACGTGACCTGCTGCGCCCGGGCCCAGGCCGGAGTGGTTTCCGGGTCCAGCACCAGCAGCGCGGTCACGTAGTGGCGCCGGTCCCCGATCGCGCAGGCCTGGCCGATCAGCGGGTGCCGCTGCAACTCGTACTCCACCAGGGCAGGCGAGATGTTCTTGCCGCCGGAGGTGATGATCAGCTCCTTCTTCCGGTCGACGATCTTCAGGAAGCCGTCGCCGTCCAGCTCGCCGATGTCACCGGTGTGCAGCCAGCCGTCGGCGTCGATCGTCGCCAGGGTCAGCTCCGGGTCCTTGTAGTAGCCGCCCATGACCAGCGGCCCCCGGACCAGGACCTCGCCGTCGCCGGCGATCCGCACCTCGACGCCGGGGAACGCGGTGCCGACGGCGCCCGAGCGGGCCGTGCCGGGCGAGGCCAGGGTGGCCGCGTTGGTCAGCTCGCTCATCCCCCAGCCCTCGGTCAGCGGGACACCGAGGGCCCGGAAGAACGCGACGATCTCGGGATCGATCGGCGCCGCCCCGCTGGTCGCGAGGCGGCACTGGTCGAGGCCGATCCGGGTGAGGACCGCCTGCCGGGCCGGGCCGGACAGCGCCCCGGCGGCGGCGGGGGTGACATCGGGCAGGACGCCGCGCAGCGCGGCGTGCAGCTTTTCCCACACCCGGGGAATGCCGACCAGCGCGGTCGGGTGGACCTGGGCCGCGATATCGAACAGCCGCAGCTGGTCCGGGCAGTAGGCCAGCGTGACCGGATGGGCCATCGGTGCCCAGTGGTCCACCGAGCGCCCGGTGACGTGCGCCATCGGCAGGTAGGAGACCAGCCTGGCGACGCCGTCGGCGGCCACCTGGTCGGCCAGCGGTATCACCCGCAGCGTCGCCTCCTGGGCGTAGCGGACGTTCCCGTGGGTGATCATCACGCCCTTGGACCGGCCGGTGGTGCCGGAGGTGTAGATGAGCGTGGCCAGGGTGTCCGGGGTTACCTGGCGCCAGCTCCGTTCGAACGCGCCCGGGTCGCGCTCCGCCGCGGCGGAGCCGAGCTCGAGGAGTGCCGGCCAGCTGAGGACCCGGGTCTCGGCCGCCAAGGGCACCTCGGCGGCCTGGGGAACCTCGTCCGCGGGGTCGTCGCCAAGCACGACCAGCGCCCGGAGCGGCGGCAGGCCGGCCCGGACGGAGTCGAGCACCGGGAGGAACTCCCGCTCGATGATCACCACCGTCGCCTCGCAGTGGCCGATCAGGTCGGCGGCCTGCTCCGGGGAGACCGTGGGGTAGATGAACACGGGGACGCCGCGGGCGTGCATCACCGCGTAGTCGGCAATGGTCGCCTCTGACCGGTTCCGGGCCCAGACCGCCGCGAACTCACCGGGCCGCAGCCCGGCCGCGGCCAGGCCGAGGGCCGCGTCCCGGACCCGCTCGTGCACCTGCCGGTAGGTCAGGGACTGCCATTCGCCGTCGGCCAGCCAGCGGTGAGCCACGGCGTCGGGTGCCTGGACTACCGTCTCGGCGTAGACGGTAAGCAGCGTGGAGCCCGTGGTCTCGCGCTCGATCGCGGATCGCGCGGCGGCCACGTCCGCGGGGGCACCGGACCAGTCACTGAAGGTCATGGCGATCATTCTGGACTGCCCGGCGCCCGCTGGCCAGACGCCGGCGCTTCAGCCGAGCAGGAAGTCGGCGCAGCGCTCGCCGATCATGATGCTGGCGGCGTTGGTATTGCCCGAAGTGACGGCGGGCATGACCGAGGCGTCGGCCACCCGCAGGCCCTCGGTGCCGTAGACGGTGAGGTCCGCCGGGCTGACCACGGCCTGGTTGTCGATGCCCATCTTGCACGTCCCGACCTGGTGGTGATAGGTGATCAGGTTCCGCAGGCCGTACTCGATGAGCTCCTCGTCGGTCCGTACGTCCGGTCCCGGGGCGATCTCGCGGGCGCGGAACTCAGCGAGCGCCTTGGCCTCGCCGACCGCACGGGAGAGCTTGAGCGCGGCCAGCAGGGCCCGCACGTCCGCCCCTTCCTCCAGGTAGTGCGGGTCGATGACGGGGTGCTCGGCCGGGTCGGCCGAGCGCAGCCAGAGCCGGCCGCGGCTCAGCGGGCGGATGATGCCGGCCACGATCGCGTAGCCGTCCCCGTAGGCGGGCGCCTCGTAGCCGGGCACGGCCATCGGGAAGTGCGACATCAGCGGCTGCAGGTCGGGCGCGGTCATGCCCGGGTCGCTCCGGGCGAAGAAGTGCGCCTCCAGGTTGTTGGCCTTCCCCTCGGGGATCTTCCGGGCCGAGGCGTACAGCACCGTCGCGAGCGCGTGGTCGTGCAGGTTCGCGCCCACGCCGGGCAGGTCCGCGCGCACGTCGAGACGATGCGGACGCAAACCGTCGGCCGGGCCGATGCCGGACAGCAGCAGCAGCTGGGGCGAGCCGATCGCGCCGGCGGAGACGATCACGTCGCCGGCGCAGCGCAGTTCCAGCGCCGTCCACTCCGTCAGGACCGGGTGCGGGACGGAGTCAGCCGGGTCCGTTCGGTGCGCGTACACCAGGCCCGGGCGGGACAGGCGGACTCCCGCCGCACGGCCCGCGCCGTCAAAAACCAGGCTCTTGACCTGGGCCCCGGTGATAACGGTGAGCAGCGGACGATCCACCACCGGCTCGATGAACGCCGTCCAGGTGGACATCCGGCGGCCGCCGGAGACCGTCAGGTGGGTCAGGCCCACGCCCAGGATCTCGTCGCCGTTCGGGTCGTCGTTGCGGGGCACGCCGGTCTCCACGGCGGCCTCGATCATCGCGACCGTGGCCGGGTTCGGCTCCTTGATCCGGGTGACCGGGAGCGGGCCGCCGGCGCCGTGGTACTTGTCCGGGCCGCCCTCGTAGTCTTCCGACTTCTTGAAGTAGGGCAGCACGTCCGCGTACGACCAGCCGGGGGCGCCGTTGTAAGCCCAGGCGTCGAAGTCGGTCCTGGCCCCGCGGACGTAGATCATGCCGTTGAGCGCGCTCGACCCGCCGAGTACCTTGCCCCGGGGCCAGAAGATCGAGGTCTTGAGCGAGTGCTGCTGCGGCTCGGTGCTGTAGGCCCAGTCCTCGGGCGAGTTCCACAGCTCCCAGGACCGGTTCGGCTGGTGGATCGCCGGGTTGTAGTCGGGGCCGCCCGCCTCGACCAGCGCGACCCGTCGCCCGGCGTCGACCAGGCGGCGGGCGATCACGCACCCGGCCGAGCCGGCGCCGACGACGATGTGGTCGAACTCTTCGCTCCCGCTGCCGGCTGACATGCGCCCTCCCAGGTAACCGCGTGCGGCCGTACTCCTGGTCACATCATGCGAGTTTCCCGCCCGATGTCATTGAGGCGGCGGCACAGACTCCGGTACCTGATCTTGTCGGGCAGCAGAAAGCCGGTCCCGGGCGGGCCTGCTGCGATCACGGTAACGCGGTCAGGCCCGCCCGGAGCCGGCCGGGTGGATACGGGGGCTGCCTGGTAAGGCCGTCGCGGTCAGGCCCGCACCGTCGGCCAGGCTGGCCAGCGGCGGGCGCTCCACCAGCTCGTTGAGGTGCTCGTCGAGGCGCAGGCCGTCCTCGGTCGCGACTGCGTGCAGGTACGTGTCGGGCGAGTGGATTTCCCACAGCGTCGGCACGGTCTGGTCGAGGTCGCCGCCGAGGCGCTGCCCCAGGCCTTCGCGCGCCGCCACGGTGCGGAGCACGACTGAGGACATCCGGCTGAGGCTGGCCAGCGACTGATGCCGGTTCTGCCTCGTGCCCAGGTCAACCTGGGCCATGCCGGGCAGGCCGATCTGCTCGAACACGTCGATCAGCATGCCGATCTCCACGCCGTAGCCGGTGAAGAACGGGACCTTGCTGAGGACCTCACGGCGGGCGGCGAACTCGCCCGCCAGCGGCTGGGTGAACCCGGCGAGCTCCGGGTAGAACAGGTTGAGCAGCGGCTTGGCCATCAGCTCGGTCACCCGGCCGCCGCCGTCGAGGATCTTTTCCTCTCCCTGCTTGAACGGCCGCCGGAAGGCGCCTTTGACGAACTGCAGCTCCGGATCCGCGAGCAGCGGGCCGAGGGTGCCGTAGACGAAGTGCTCTTCGAAGTCGTCGGAATCGGAGTCGGCGAACATCACGATGTCTCCGCGCGCTACCGACAGGGCACGCCACATCGCGTCGCCCTTGCCCTGCGCGGGACCGTAGTCCCGCATGAGCTCGTTCTCCGAGTAGACCTCGGCGCCGTGGGCCCGGGCGACATCGGCCGTGCCGTCGGGTGAATCGGCGTCGACGACGATGACCTGACCGGGCAGCCCGGTTCTGGCCCGGAGGCCCTCGACGACGTCGAGGATGGTGCCGATAGTGCCTGCGACGTTGCGGGCCGGGAAGATCAGGGTCGTGGAGGGTCGCTCCACCCCGTTACCACTGGAACGCCCGAGGGCCTCGAAGGCCCGGTGGTGATACGAGCGCTGCTCAAACCATTCCCAGACTGTCATGCTCATATAACGACATCCTGCTCCGTTTAGTTGCGCCCTCGATCGGGATTGCCGGGGCCGGGATCGCCAGCCCGCGCGGTAGGATTTACCCAGGCCAGAGGTGGCTAAGCTGCTGGTTACGATCAGCGATCAAGGTGAGTGGTCTATACCGGTCCGGGACCACACTGTGTTAACCGGGACGCCATTCGCCGTTTGCCGGCCGAGACCAGATGTTGAATAGCTCAGAACGAAGCATCAGCCAACACCCGGGTCACCGGAGCTGCCGGCGGCGCGAAAGCCGCGGGTCTCCTCAGCGACTTCACCCGGCTCGTCACCAGACGCGGCGGGCGGAACCACCGCCCCGCGGACACCGTCGGACTCAGGCGGCCAGTGACCGAAGTCACCGGCGATGCCGCTGGCCCCGCTGCTGAGCGTGATCACCGCCAGGGGCCGGAACCGCCGCCGGAGACGGTTTGCTACCCGGGGTCGCCGCCTGGTCGTTCCCGGGCCAGCTCGCGGGATGCGAGCGTGGCCACCTGGACCCGGGAGTTGTAGCCGAGCTTGCCCAGGATGTGCTCCAGGTGCGCGTCGACCGTGCGCTTGGAGACCACGAGGCGGGCCGCGATGCCCTTGTTGGTCAGCCCGGCGGCCACCAGTCCCGCGACCTCGCGCTCGCGCGCCGTCAGCAGCTCCCAGCGGCCCGCAGGCGCGCCGCCGGCCAGGTCGCCGGCCAGCTCGCCGGCCAGCTCGCCGGCGGGCGGCTGGCGCGCCGCGGGCACCGGGCCGGGCGCCGCGAAAGGCGGCAGCA
>DASWUW010000353.1:0-8991 GCA_036406335.1 Trebonia sp. | reverse complement strand
GCCACGCGGATACGTCCTTCTTTGGGGTTAAAGTCTGCTCGCCGCCCAGGGAACGGTCTGCCCGCCCGGAGCGGCAGTGCGAGAAGTGGGCGCGACAATGAAGGATAGCCGACCAGCCGCCGCTAGCCCAAACCAAACCGGCAGCCGGAGCAAACCAACCGCGGGTGCCATACCCTGTTCCAGGGAATTCGCGCGCGCGGCGCGCGCACGTCAGCGAAGTAAGCAGGCAATGAAAGCATGGTGTCCATGAGCGTTCCGGCTCGGCCCGCTCCGGCCAGCACGGACCAGGCCGTGATCCGCAACTTCTGCATCATCGCGCATATCGACCACGGCAAGTCCACCCTGGCCGACCGGATGCTGCAGCTGACCGGCATCGTGGACGCGCGGCAGATGCGCGCCCAGTACCTGGACCGGATGGACATCGAGCGCGAGCGCGGCATCACGATCAAGAGCCAGGCCGTCCGGCTTCCGTGGGAGAAGGACAACACCCACTACGTCCTCAACATGATCGACACCCCGGGCCACGTGGACTTCACCTACGAGGTAAGCCGCAGCCTGGAAGCCTGCGAGGGCGCGGTGCTGCTGGTCGACGCCGCGCAGGGCATCGAGGCGCAGACGCTGGCCAACCTGTACCTGGCCATCAACGCCGACCTCAAGATCATCCCGGTGCTGAACAAGATCGACCTGCCCGCGGCCCAGCCCGAGCGCTACGCCCGCGAGCTGTCGGCCATCATCGGCTGCGACCCGAGCGAGGTCCTCAAGGTCTCGGCCAAGACCGGCGAAGGCGTCGAGGAACTGCTCAACACGATCGTCGACCTGGTCCCGCAGCCGCACGGCGACCCGGACGCCCCGGCCCGGGCCCTGATCTTTGACTCCGTTTACGACACCTACCGGGGCGTGGTGACCTACGTCCGGGTCGTCGACGGCAGGCTCACCAAGCGCGAGCGCATGCTGATGATGTCCACCCAGAGCGTCCACGAGACCCTCGAGCTCGGCGTTATCAGCCCCGAGCCCGTCGCGTCCGAGGGCCTGGGCGCGGGCGAGGTCGGTTACGTCATCTCCGGGGTGAAGGACGTCCGCCAGGCCCGGGTAGGCGACACGATCACGACGAGCGTCGGCGGAGCCAGGGAAGCCCTGGCGGGCTACGACCACCCCAAGCCGATGGTCTTCTCCGGCCTGTACCCGGTCGACGGCGACGAGTACCCGGAACTGCGCGAAGCCCTGGACAAGCTCCAGCTGAACGACGCGGCCCTGGTCTACGAGCCGGAGACGTCCACCGCGCTCGGCTTCGGATTCCGCTGCGGCTTCCTCGGCCTGCTGCACATGGAGATCGTCCGGGAGCGGCTGGAGCGCGAGTTCGACCTGAGCCTGATCTCCACCGCGCCGAACGTCGTGTACCGGGTGGTGATGGAGAGCGGCCGGGAGCTCACGGTGACCAACCCCAGCGACTTCCCCGGCGGGATCGACGGTTTCTCGGCCGCCACCACGAGCCCCAAGGCCAACACCGGCGGCAAGATCAAGGAAGTCTACGAGCCGGTCGTCCGGGCCACCATCATCTCCCCGTCGGACTACATCGGCACGATCATGGAGCTGTGCCAGACCCGCCGCGGCATCCTCAAGGGCATGGAGTACCTGTCCACCGACCGGGTCGAGATCCGCTACACGATGCCGATGGCGGAGATCATCTTCGACTTTTTCGACCAGCTCAAGTCGCGGACCCGGGGGTACGCGAGCCTCGACTACGAGCTCGACGGCGAGCAGGCCGCCGACCTGGTCAAGGTCGACATCCTGCTGCAGGGCCAGCCGGTGGACGCGTTCAGCCAGATCGTGCACTCCGACAGCGCCCGCGAGTACGGCCTGTCGATGACGGCCAAGCTCAAGGAGCTCATCCCCCGCCAGCAGTTCGAGGTGCCCATTCAGGCGGCGGTGGGGTCGCGCATCATCGCCCGGGAGAACATCCGCGCCCTGCGCAAGGACGTGCTGGCCAAGTGCTACGGCGGTGACATCAGCCGTAAGCGCAAGCTGCTGGAGAAGCAGAAAGAGGGCAAGAAGCGGATGAAGACCATCGGCCGGGTGGAGGTACCGCAGGAGGCGTTTGTCGCCGCCCTGTCCACCGGCCAGACCGACAGCCGCACCAAATAGCCGGTCCGGAGCACTGGAGCCACCCAGCTAACCCAGTCTGTGCTTGCGCGACCGATAAAATGGCGGTTTTTGCCATCGGGCGCGCAAGCACAGACATCGGGGGGTACGGGGGGTCGTCCCCCCGGAAGTTAGCTGTGGGCGATGCTGACCAGGATGACCAGCATCCAGATGGCGATCCAGAGGTAGCCCAGCACCAGCCCGGCGACCGCGACCCCGTCGCCGCGTTCCCCGGTGCGCTTGATCTGCCCCCGCGCCACGTGCCCGAAGATGACCGCCGGGATGCCGCCGAAGAACGGCACCAGCCCGCAGATCAGCGCGCCGACCGCGAACCCGTTGGTCCGCGGCATCATCGGCGCCGGGTAGTACCCCGCCGGGTACGGCACCGGCAGGGGCATGGCCATCGTCGGCCCGCCGGGCCCGTTGGGCAGGTCGGTGATGAGACCGTGCAGGTCCGCGTAGGTGCGGGCGGAGAGCACCTGGGCCGACCGGTCGTCGAATTCCGACTTGGTCAGCCGGCCTTCGGTATAGGCCGCCTTGAGCACGTCCATGGTGCGTTCCCGGTCGGCCGCCGCGGCCAGCATCGACGGCGGCACGAACTGTCCCTGAAAACCAGGCCCGTACGGCCCGTACCCGGCCTGCTGCCCGTACTGCGGCTGCCAGGCCGGCTGCTGCCCGTAAGGCGCCGTACCGTAGCTTGGCGGCCCGTACAGCTGCCCCGGCGGTGGTGTCACTGCCGGTGGTAGCGGAAAACCGTTCGAACCAGGCCCCGGATCTGCAGTCACCAGTACCTCCCGCCGCGTTGTCCCGATTACAGCTTATCCTCGGCTCTATGCCAGGAACGTTGCCGGAGGGTGAACCGGTTCCCGAGGACGGGTCCCTGCCGGACAGCGCGACCCGAGAATTCGGCAATACCCCGTTCGGAGTGTACGTACACGTCCCGTTTTGCCGCACCCGTTGCGGCTACTGCGATTTCAACACTTACACCGCCTCCGAGCTCGGCGCCCCCGGCAGTCCAAACTATGCCAGCCAGGCCGCCTACCCGGCCCTGGTCGAGCAGGAAGTCGACCTCGCGGCCAAGGTGCTCACCGCCGGGCGGGCCCCGGTGAGCACGGTGTTCTTCGGCGGCGGCACGCCCACGCTGCTCGCCCCGCAGCAGCTCGGCGGCATCCTCGCGAAGATCGGCGAGCGCTTCGGCCTGGCCGCGGACGCCGAGGTCACGGTAGAGGCGAACCCGGAATCGGTCGGCCCGGCCGAGCTCGAGCAGCTGCGCGCCTGCGGGGTCACCCGCCTTTCGTTCGGGATGCAGAGCGCGGTGCCCGGCGTGCTGCGGGTGCTCGACCGCCAGCATCAGCCCGGCCGGCCGCTGGACTGCGTCCGCTGGGCCCGCGCGGCGGGCTTCGAGCACGTGAGCCTGGACCTGATCTACGGGACGCCGGGGGAGAGCGACGACGACTGGCGGCGGACGCTGGCCGCCGCGGTCGAGGCCGGGCCCGATCACGTCTCCGCCTACGCGCTGATCGTCGAGGAGGGCACCCGGCTGGCGGCCAAGGTCCGCCGGGGCGAGATCAGCGCGCCCGACGACGACGCGATGGCCGACCGCTACCTGATCGCCGACGAGCTGCTCAGCGCGGCCGGATTCACCTGGTACGAGCTGTCCAACTGGGCGGTCAGCGAGCGCGCGCACTGCCGGCACAACCAGCTGTACTGGGCCGGCGGTGACTGGTGGGGTTTCGGTCCCGGCGCCCACAGTCACGTGGGCGGCGTCCGCTGGTGGAACGTACGGCACCCGGGCGCCTACGCGCAGCGGCTGGCCGCCGGGCGCTCGCCCGCCGCCGCCCGCGAGCGGCTGACACCCGCCGAGCAGCGCATGGAGGAGATCATGCTCCGCGTCCGGCTGGCCGAGGGCCTGCCGCTGTCCCGCCTCAGCGCTGCCGCCCGCCCCTACGCCGAACGAATCGCCGCTGACTCCCTCATCGAACGCTCCGCCTACGACTCCGGCCGCGTGGTACTCACGCTGCGCGGCCGGCTGCTCGCCGACGCTGTCATCCGCGACCTCACCTAGGCGTGGCCCGGGACAGTCACGAAGTCGATGAGCTCCTCGACCCTGCCCAGCAGCTCCGGCTCCAGGTCGGAGTAGCTGGACACCGCGCCCAGGATGCGGCGCCAGGCGGCGGCGACGTCCCGCGGGGTCCCGTTCGGCCAGCCGATCCGGGCCAGCACGCCCTCCTTCCACGACAGCCCGCGGGGCACCTCGGGCCAGGCCCGCAGCCCGAGCCGCTCCGGCTTGACCGCGGCCCAGATGTCGATGAACGGGTGGCCGACCACGAGCACGTTGGGGTCGCCGGCCACGGCGGCGGCGATCCGGCTCTCCTTGGACCCGGCGACCAGGTGGTCGACCAGCACCCCCAGCCGCCGCTCGTCGTCCGGCTCGAACTCGCGGACGATGGCGGCGAGGTCGTCCACGCCCTCCAGGTACTCGACCACGATCCCCACGTCCCGCAGGTCGTCGCCCCAGACCCGTTCCACCAGCTCGGCGTCGTGCTTGCCCTCGACGTAGATCCGGCTGGCCTTTGCCACCTTGGCCCGCTGCTGCGGCGCGGCCACCGAGCCGGACGCGGTGCGGCGGCCGATGTTCCCCGCGTTTTCCGGCTTCGGTGCGGGCCGGATCAGCGTCACCCGTTTTCCCTCCAGCAGAAACGGGCCCGGCAGCGGGAACACCCGCCGCTTGCCCAGCCGGTCCTCGAGCGTCACCGTGCCGCGGTCGACGGCCACCACGGCGCCGCAGAACTGTCCCTCGAAGTCCTCTACGACCAGGTCTTTTTCCGCCTCGACCTGCGGCACCGGGCCCTGTCCGGGCTTTGGCTTGCGGTTTTCCGGGGCCAGGATGTCGCGCCCGTACTGCCTGCTCCGCACCTTGTCCGCCCTTCCCTCGGGTCTCGCTCACGGAAGCGTAACCGTCGAAACGACGTTCTTGCCGTCGGGTAACTCATCGGAGTTAATAGAATTGGCACTCAGGGACGCTGAGTGCCAAGGAGGTGGTCGTGATGCTTGACGAGCGGAAGCTGGCGGTGCTCCGCGCGATAGTCGAGGACTACGTGTCCACCACCGAGCCGGTGGGCTCGAAGTCGCTGGTGGACCGGCACGGTCTCGACGTGTCGCCGGCCACCATCCGCAACGACATGGCCGTGCTCGAGGAGCAGGGGTACATCGCGCAGCCGCACACCAGTGCCGGACGGATACCGACCGACAAGGGCTACCGGCTGTTCGTGGACCGGCTGTCCTCGGTGAAACCGATGTCGGCCGCGGAACGGCGGGCGATCGAGACGTTCCTGGCCGGCGCCTACAGCCTGGACGACGTGGTCGCCCGCACGGTGCGGCTGCTCTCCCAGCTCACCCGGCAGGTGGCGGTGGTGCAGTACCCGTCGCTGGCCCGGTCCTCGGTGCGGCACATCGAGCTGGTCTCGCTCGCTCCCCAGCGGGTGCTGCTAGTCCTGATCACCGACACCGGCCGGGTCGAGCAGGCCGCGGTGGACCTGCCGGAGGAAGCCGAGCCGGAGTCGATCGCGCACCTGCGGGCGGTGCTCAACGCGTGCCTGGATGGCCATAGGCTGGCCGACGCGGCCGTGACCGTGTCCGGGCTTGCCGACCGCATCCCCGCCTCCGAGCGGCTCAACGCCGAGGCCGTGTTCTCCGTCGTGCTCGAGAGCCTCGCCGAGCGGCACGAGGAACGCGTCGTCTTCGCCGGCACCGCCAACCTGGCCGCCCCGGACTTCGGTAAGGGGCTACGCGACGTGCTCGAGGCACTGGAGGAACAAGTGGTACTGATGCGGCTTCTCGGAGAGGCCGCGAGCCCGTCCGTGCTAACCGTGATGATCGGTGCGGAAACGGGAATTCTGGGAACATCCGTAGTGTCAGCCGCCTACGGCGCCGGCGGACAGACAGTAGCCAAACTCGGTGTGCTCGGGCCGACCAGGATGGATTACCCGGGCACGATGGGAGCAGTGCGTGCGGTGGCACGGTACGTCGGGCAGATTCTCGGGGAGTCATAGTGGCTGAGGACTATTACGGGCTGCTCGGCATCCGCCGCGACGCCTCACAGGACGAGATCAAGCGCGCGTACCGCCGGCTGGCCCGTGAGCTGCACCCGGACGTCAACCCGGATCCGGAGACGCAGGAGAAGTTCAAGGAGATCAACCAGGCTTACGAGGTCCTCCAGGACCCCGAGAAGCGCCAGCTGTACGACACGGGCGGCGACCCGTTCGCCGGCGCCGCCGCGGCCGGGTTCCCCGGCGGGTTCGGCACCGCCGCCGGGTTCCCGTTCAGCGAGTTCGTTGACGCGGTCTTCGGCGCGGCGGGCCAGGGCGGCGGCCGCGGCCCCCGCTCGCGCGCCCGGCGCGGCCGCAACGCCACGATCAGGATCGAACTCGACCTGTCGGAGTGCGCGTTCGGCGCGACCCGCGAGCTCACCGTGGACACCGCGGTGGTCTGCCCCACCTGCACCGGTGAGGGCACGGCGCCCGGCACCCACCCGGAGACCTGCCAGGTCTGCGCCGGACGGGGCGAGATCAGCCAGGTCCGCAAGTCGTTCCTCGGCCAGGTGGTCACCACCCAGGCCTGCCCCAACTGCGGCGGCTACGGCACCATCCTGCCCCGCCCGTGCCCCGAGTGCGACGGCGACGGCCGGGTCCGCACCCGGCGCACGATGAAGGTCAGGATCCCGGCCGGCGTCGAGGACGGCACCCACATCCAGCTGGCCGGCGAGGGCGAGACCGGTCCCGGCGGCGGTCCCCCCGGGGACCTGTTCCTCGAGGTAGTCCAGACCCCGCACCCGATCTTCGAGCGGCAGGGCGACGACCTGCACTGCACGCTGACGATCCCGATGGTGGCGGCGGCCCTCGGCGCCACCGTGTCGGTCGAGTCGCTGGACGGCCCCAACGACGTCGACATCCGCCCGGGCAGCCAGTCCGGTCAGGTCATCCCGCTCTACGGGCTCGGCGTCAAGCACCTCAACGGCAGCGGCCGGGGCGACCTGGTCATCCACGTCACGGTGGAAACCCCCTCCCGGCTCGACGCGGAACAGGAGAAACTGCTGCGCGACCTGGCCAAGCTGCGGGGAGAGGAGCAGCCCCCGGGTAAGTTCCAGCCGGGTCAGCAAGGTTTTTTTTCACGGATCCGCGACGCCTTTAACGGGCGTTAGCGGATTACCAGCGGGCGGTCCGGCTGAGCAGCACGGCGGCCGCGGTGGCGCCGGCGGTGGAGGTGCGCAGCACGGTCGGGCCCAGGCGCGCCTCGACCGCGCCCGCGTCGCCCAGGGCAGCGCGCTCGGCCCCGCTGATGCCGCCTTCGGGTCCCACCACCAGGAGGATGTCGCCCGTCTCGGGCAGCGGCAGCTCGTGCAGTCTCACCGGGGCGTCGGCTTCCAGGACGATCGCGTAGGCGGCGGCCACGCGCGGGGCGAGCGCCCGGGTGGTGGCCAGGCCGGCGATCTCCGGGAGCCAGGCGCGGCGGGACTGCTTGGCGGCCTCGCGAGCGGTGGAGCGCCACCTGGCCAGGGCCTTGGCGCCGCGCTCGGCCTGCCAGCGGGTGACCGAGCGCTCGGCCGCCCAGGGGATGACCGCGTCCACGCCGACCTCGGTCATCAGCTCGACCGCGAGCTCGCCGCGGTCGCCCTTCGGCAGGGCCTGGGCGACGATGAGCCGCGGCTGCGGGGGCGGGACGGTGTACACGGCGCGGATGTCGAGTGTCACCGAGTCCTTGCCCACCTCGGCCACGACGCCCTCCGCGAGCGTTCCGTTTCCGTCGCTGAGGCTGGCCTGCTCGCCGGGGCGCAGCCGCCGGACGACCGCGGCGTGGTGTCCCTCCGGACCGCTCAGCTTGATGACCGGCCCGGTGAGCTCGCCTGGCGCGACCAGGAACACGGGCGGGCCCGCGGCCGGCATGAGCGATTCCATGCCGGCCAGGTTAGCGCCGGACGCGGACGCCTGCCGGGTACTGGCCCCGGCCGCCGGCGCGGTGCCGGCCCCGGCGGGACGGCCCGGCTAGTGCCTGCCCGGACCGGGCCAGTGTCCGGGCGGCCAGTGTCCGGGCGGATTGTGTCCGAGCGGCGGCGGCGGGCCGCTGCCCGGGTCGGACGGCGTGGGAGCGGAGTCGGACGGCGTGGGAGTGGGCGTGGGAGTGGGTGTCGGGTCGCCGCCCGTGGAGCTGTCGGTCGGCGTGGGAGTGGGGGTGGGCGTAGGCGGCTCGGAGGACGCCGACCCCGTCGGAGACGGGTATACGTAGGTGTCAGTGCCGGTAGGTGTCGGATCCGGGACCGGACCGCTGCCCGACGGGCTGGCTGAGGGGGTGCCTGAGGAGGAGGCGGAGACCGGGCAGGTCGACGGCGACGCGGACGAGACGGTCGGCCGGGCCGAGCCGGTCGGGTTGGGGGCGGCTGATCCCGAGCCGCCCGCAGCCGTAACCTGGGTCCCGCTTCCCGAGCCGGAGGACGCCGGGTGGGCACACGCGGAGCTAGAGCTGCCGTCGGCCGCGACACCGGAGGCGCCCCCGGTGCCGGACGTGCCGGACTGCCCCGGCGGCGCCGACGCCGGGCCGGGCGCGACCGAGCCGCCGGGCTGGGCGCTGTTCCCGGCTCCGCTTCCGTCCGTGCCCGTGGTGCCGCTCTGCGGGGGAGTGCCGAGCACGGTCGAGCTCGCCTGGATGATCGCGTGCCGGACGGGCTGCATGCCCAGTGAGAGCGCGACGACGATGGCGACCGCCCCGAGTGCGGCGACCCCGCGCAGCCACCTGGCGCCCAGGGGCGGAAAAGCCGCCCAGCGGGGGAGCCGCGGCGAGCTCACCGCGGCGAAGCCG
>DASWUW010000352.1:0-5335 GCA_036406335.1 Trebonia sp. | reverse complement strand
CGCCGCCCGTGCAGGTTCCGTTACCGGGAAGGGAGGCAGGGTCAGGCCAGCAGGGCGCGGCCGTACCAGTCGTTCACGTCGCGGACGCCGGGGAGGGTGAAGAAGTAGCCGCCGCCGAACGGCTGGACGTAATCCACCAGCGGCTCGTTGAGGAGGCGCTTTTGCACGGTCTCGAACTGGCGCTCCACGTCCTGCTGGTAGGCGATGAAGAGGTGACCGGTCTCCAGGTTGCCGTTCAGGCCCATGCCGAGGTCGTAGTTGTAGGAGCGGCGGATGAGGCGCTGGCTGGCCGTGGTCGCCGTGCGCGGGTTGGCCAGGCGGATATGGGAGTCGAGGGGGATCACGTAGCCGTGCGGGTCTGCCTGGTAGTTGGGCGTGTCGAACTCGCTGGTGCCGTCCAGCGGCGCGCCGGTATCCCGGCGCCGGCCGAACATGCCCTCCTGCTCGTTGATCGACACCCGGTCCCAGAACTCGACCAGCATCCGGATCAGCCGCACTACCAGGTAGGAACCGTTGCGGGCCCAGGTCGGCTCTTGCTGGTCATCAACCCAGATCAGGTTGCTCGCGAGGGTCCCCGTCGGGTTGGCGGTGCCGTCCTTGAACCCGAGCAGGTTCCGGCTGGTGCCGGACGGCCGGGGCGGTGAGTTATAGCCCGCTATCTTCCACCGCAGCTGCAGGCCGCCGCGGGTGTGCTTGGTGATGTCCCTGATCGCGTGGTGGATAGTGTCCGGGTGGTTCGCGCACAGCTGGAGGAGCAGGTCGCCGTGCAGCCAGGCGGGATCGGGCGAGTCGTTGGGGAAGGCGACGAGCGGCTTGAGCTTGAGCGGCTTGCGTGCGGCCAGCCCGTAGCGGTCGTCGAACAGCGTCGAGCCCGCCGAGAGGGTGACGGTCAGCCCGTCCGCGGGAACGACGGGGCCGAGCACGTCGCTGTCGGACGGCGGCTGGCTGACGCCGAGGTTGGGCGGGGTGCCGCCGCTGGCCAGGAACCGGGCGCGGGTGGTAACCGTCTGCAGCAGGTCGGCCAGAGCCGCCGGGCTCGCTGCCGTCGAGTCGAAGGATGCGATGCAGGTAAACGCCTGCTTGTCCGACGGCGCCGGAGTCAGCACGCCGGACTGGTAGACGCCGTGAAACGGGTACGCCGCTTCCTCAGCTTGGCCGGTGCTGCCCTGTGCGGTGGCGGCCGCGTCCGCATCCGCGTGCGCGCCGCCGATCAGCACGCCGCCGGCCAGCGCGGCGCCGGCGGCCCCGGTCGCGGTGCCCTGGAGGAATTTACGGCGGCTGAGATCCACGGGAAGAAGCTCCTGAAGGTGCGGTTGAGATGGGAAGTTGGAATGGCCGGTTGGAATGGCGGCCTAAATCAGGGAGCAGGCGGCGGGCGAGTCGGGGCCAGGGCCGGCCGGGGGTGGCGGCTAGCCATGGGAGGGGGGAATCTCAAGTAGGTCCGGCACGGTGGCGAGGGTCTCCAGCAGCGCCCCGATGGCCGCGTTCACGTGCTGGCGCTGGTCCGGGGTGACCGCGGTGAGCGACTGCCACTGCCCGTGCGCCCGGGTGGCCAGCAGTGCGGTGTCCAGCGCGGCCAGCTCGCGGTCCGCGGTGGCCACTAGGCCGGGATCGCGCTGATCGAGGAGACCGGCCAGGTAACCGAGAACCACCCGGTCGACCTGGGTGTCGGCGTAGGTCATCGGGTAAGCGCCGCCCGCTCCCTGGTCGTCGATGCCGGACAGGTGGTCGCGGAGCGCGTCTTCGATGATCTCGTGGCCGCGCAGGGAAAGCTGGGTGGGATCGCCGGCCATGTCATCGGAGGTGAGGTTCTTGCGGACGGTGGCCACGTTGGCGGCCAGGGTCCCTACCACCGGCAGCAGCTCCGCGGCGGGCTGTCCGTGCCACAGGCCGTACTCCAGCCGGTGCAAGCCGGCGAAGCTTTTGTCGCTGACCCCGTCCGGCAGCCCGTCAGGAGGCCCGTCCACTGCCAGGCCCAGGTCGCCGAAGCTGTCGTAGGACGCACCGACCCGCTCCCAGTCAAGCTGGGCGGGCAGCCAGTCCTTCTTGGCCTGTGCGATGTCGCCGCGCTTGAGGTCGGTTCCGAGCGTGGTGACGGCCCCGGCCAGCGCGCTGAGCTGGGCGGCGGCGTAGGACTGGTAGAGCTTGTTTGGCGGGGTCAGCTCGGACAGCGTGACCGGCTTGACCGCAACCGGCGCGGCTGCTGCCGGGCCGTCGTCCGCGGACACGGTGACCGGCTGCGAAGCCGTCGTCGGCAGGGAGCCCATGAGGCAGCGGAACGTATAGGTGCCGCTGCCGAGGGTGGCGGTCAGCGGTGCAGAGGTCCCGGGCCCGATGGTCTCGATCTCGCCGATAACCGCCCCGCCGGCATTGTCCAGGTTGATCTCCCCGGCCAGCCCGGAGTTGTTGGTCACGGTGATGGTCTGGGTGCCGGGCGAAGCGGTCGTCCACTGGGGAGCGCAGCCGGCCCGGGTCACCGTCACGGTGCTCGCCACAGTCGTCGCCGACGCGGGCAGCATCGCGATGGTCAGGCCTGCCACCAGGGCGGGCACCGCGACCAGCACTCCGGCGACGAGCCAGGGCCGACCGCCCGCAACGCGTTCCCAGCGACCCGGCTCGCGCGGGACACCGGATCCGCCAGCCGACACCGGGAGACTCGCGGGGGCCGGGATGACGGCGGAGACGGGGGTGGACGCGGCCGGGGCCAGGGCAGACGCGGCCGGGGCCGGGGCCGGGGCCGGGGTCGCGGAGCCGGCTCGGCTGGTTCGCACGGCACGGCCCGCGTGCACGAAGGCAGGGATGACCACCACCAGGTAGGCCAGCCAGGCGGTGACCTGCAGGACGGTCATCTTGGCGGACAGCTCGGTAATGCCGGTGACGATCGACGCCCACCAGGATCCCGGATCGATGTGTGCGGTCAGGTCAAACGCGACCCAAGCCCGGCCGGGCAGCCATCCGGCGTCCTGCAGGTCACCCAGACCGTAGGCGAAGACCCCGGCGGCGATGACGATCAGCGCGATCGCGGTCCGGTTGAAGAAGACGCCCACGTTAAGGTGGACCGCCCGGCGGTAGAGCAGCCAGCACAGCAGCACCGCGGCGGCGATCCCGATCGCCGCGCCGGCCAGCGGGCCGGCCGTCTGCCCGGAGGCCTTAGCCGCGGTCCACAGGAAGAGGGTCGTCTCCAGGCCCTCGCGGCCGACGGACAGGAACGCGGTCAGCGTGAGCGCCCCCGTCCCGATCGCCGCGGCCCGCGCCACCTCCCCGCGCAGCTGGGCGGAGAGAGTGGCCGCGGCCCGGCGCATCCAGAAGATCATCGCGGTCACGAGGCCGACCGCGAAAACACTGAGCAGACCGCCCACCGCCTCCTGCCCGGCGCTCGTCAGCACGCTGACCGAGAAGGTCAGCACCGCGGCGAACGCGCCGGCCAGGGTGACCGCACCGAGCACGCCGAGCCAGACAGGCGCGGTGGATACGGCTGCCTTGCCGTCCTTAGCCGCCGCCCGGTCCTGGGCCGGCCCGGCGGACTTGCGCACCGCGGCGAGCAGGATGGTCACCACGAGTCCGGCCTCGAGCCCCTCACGGAGCCCGATCAGCAGGTTCGGTACGCTGTCGGCCCAAGTCACGTTGCTAAGGGTAGGCTAACCTAAGTTATCCGTCTACAGCGGGGGCGGATTCCGGTGAAGACGCGCCTAGGTTACGGTTCCCGACTTCGCCAGCCGACGCACGGGATCCCTGGGGCGGAAGGTACGGGGTTTCGTAACCGGTGCGGCGGCTGGACGGAGCTCGTAACGGCCGGGGTTGCGGTGCCGAGGGTCCGGGTTGGGTCACCGATGGAGGCGGGGGCGGGCGGCGGTGACGAAACTGGCCACGATGACTGAGCCGTAGGTGGTCAGGATCGATTCCGGGTGAAACTGGACGCCTTCTACCGGGAGGGTACGGTGCCGGAGGGCCATCGGAATGCCGCCGGTTCGCGCGGTGACCAGCAGGTCAGGCGGCAGGGTGGACTCGGCCACGATGAGCGAGTGGTAGCGGGTGGCCTGGAACGGGCTGGGCAGCCCGGCCAGGACACCGGAGCCGTCGTGGGTTACCGGGAAGGCCTTGCCGTGCACCGGGGCGGGGGCGGCGACGACATCCGCGCCGAACGCGGCGCCGATCGCCTGGTGGCCCAGGCAGATGCCGAGCAGCCGGATGCCCGCGGCGGCGCAGGCGGTCACCGCGGCGAGGCTGATACCCGCCTCGGCCGGGGCGCAGGGACCCGGGGAGATCACCACCGCCGACGGGGCGGCCGCCACCACCTGCCCCTCGGTCACCTCGTCGTTGCGGACCACCTCGACCCGCGCGCCCGCGGTGTTCAGCAGGTGGGCGAGGTTCCAGGTGAACGAGTCGTAGTTGTCGATGAGGATCACCCGCGGCCGGGCCGGGCCCCGCGGGGGGCTCGCGATTCCCCGGACGGTAGCGCCGCTGGCCCCCGCCGCCAGGCCGTGGCTGGAGATGCCGGGGTTGATCGGGTTCAGGCCGCGGAACCCGCCGGTCTTGGGCCGCCGGAGCTGGGCGGGCACCCCGGCCGGAGCGATCGAGCCAGCCGGGACGGCTGAATCAGCCCGGGTGGTCGAATCCGCCGGGGTGGTCGAATCCGCCGGGATGGTCGAATCCGCCGGGATGGCCAGCCCGTCGAACGGGCGGGCGGCCAGGGCGGCGGCTACGCTGGCGGCGACCGGGCCGGGCGGCCAGCTGAGCCCGGTGTCGCCGATCGCGGTCACCGGCAGAATGCCGGCCACCGCGTTGGTGACGAAGAACTCGGTCGCCGGGGTCAGCTGGTCGAGGGTAAGCGGCTTCAGCCCGACCCGGGTGCCCTGGTCGCGGGCGGCCCGCAGCACGGCGGCGCGGGTGGTGCCGGGCAGGATGCGGCCGTCGGCGGGCGGGGTGAGCAGCACGCCGTCGATGACCGCGAACACGCTGGCCCGGTCGGTCTCCAGCAGCTCGCCGGTCTCGTCCAGGAGCAGCAGCTGCTCCCCGGGCGCGGGCTGCTCGCGACGGGCCAGCTCGGCCAGCAGCCGCCGGTCGCGGTACTTGTGCGGACCGAGACCGCCGGGCACCGTCACCGGGCGCAGCGTGACCGATGTGGGGGTGGCTGTGGCGGAGGTGAGGGAGGCGGAGGAGGCGGGCGGGATGGTGGTGGGCGGGGCGGGGGTGAGGGGGGCGGGGGTGAGGGGGACTACTTCGACGGTGGCCTGGAGCGGGCCGCCGACTGGGCGGACCGTGATCCGCAGGCGGCCGGACGGGCGCGCGGCCAGGCAGCGGGCCAGTTCGTCGCGCAGGGCGGCCGGGGCCGCTT
>DASWUW010000351.1:0-4065 GCA_036406335.1 Trebonia sp. | reverse complement strand
CTTCGACCACATCACGGGCTACGACCACGTGCTCGGCGCGGTGCACGAGGGCCGGACGCCCCCGCTCACCGGCCCTACACCGAGCGCGACCCGTTCCACGACCCGCTGGTGATGTTCGCCCACCTGGCCGCCATCACCGAGCGGATCGGCTTCGCGACCGGGGTGCTGATCCTCCCCCAGCGCCAGACCGCGCTGTTAGCGCGGCAGGCCGCCGACGTCGAGCTGCTGTCCGGCGGCCGGCTGCGACTGGGGGTCGGCGTCGGCTGGAGCCAGGTGGAGTACGAGGCGCTGGGGCAGGATTTCCGTACCCGCGGCGCCCGGGAGGAGGAGCAGATCGAGCTGCTGCGCCGGCTGTTCACCGAGCCGGTGGTCGATTTCGCCGGCCGCTTCGACCGGGTGGACCGGGCGGGCCTGATGCCGCGGCCGGCCGGGCCGATCCCGATCTGGCTGGGCGGATTCGGCGACGCCGCGTTCGACCGGGCGGCCCGGCTCGGGGACGGTTTCATCTTCCTCGGCCGCGCCGCCCGTAACATCGACGCCTGGAAGCAGCTACGGGACCGGGTGAGCGACGCCGGCCGGCGGCCGGCGGAATTCGGCGGCGAGCACGTGGCGCTGCCCCAGCGTGACGTGCGCGAGCTGGCGGCCGAGATCGAAGCCTGGCGCGAGGCGGGCGGCACTCACGCCTCGGTGGTCACCATGGGCCTCGGGCTGGGTTCCGCTGTCGACGCGCACCTCGAGTACCTGGCCTCGGTCGCCCAGGCCCTGGGCCGGCCCTGAAGCACGGTCAGAAGCGGTGCATCCGGACTGACCGTGCGGGTAAGTCCGGACCGCCCGGGTAGCGGCAGGGCCAGTGTTCCGGTCCATTCCCGTCACCTGGAGGAACCTCATGACCAGTCCGCAGCAGTGGGACAACCTGGCGGGCGCGACCGCCGTCGACTCCGAAGGCGCCAAGGTCGGCAAGGTCGGGCAGATCTACGTCAACGACGCCACCGGGGAGCCGGAGTGGGTCACCGTGCACACCGGGCTGTTCGGGACCCGGGAGAGCGTGGCCCCGCTGTACGGAGCCCAGCCCGGTGACGGGGAAGTACGGCTGGCGGCCACTAAGCAGCTGATCAAGGACGCCCCCAGCATCGAGAGCGACCGGCACCTGGCCGGAGACGACGTCGACGCTCTCTACCAGCACTACGCCGGCTACACCAACCCCGCGTCGACGCCCCCGGGTATCGGCACCGCCGGCACCGCCGAGACCGGGCAGGCCGGGAACGGCTCCGCCGACGAGGCCGCCACCGGTCACGCGATGACCCGGTCAGAGGAGCAGCTGCGGGTGGGGACCGAAAGCGTCCCGGCCGAGCGGGTCCGGCTGCGCAAGTACATCGTCACCGAGAACGTCACCCGGGTCATCCCGGTCAGCCACGAGGAAATCCGGGTCGAGCGGGTGCCGGTCGCCGAGGCCGACCGTGACGCGGCCCTGGACGGCCCGGCGATCAGCGAGGAGGAGCACGAGATCACCCTCAGGGCCGAGCGGCCCGTGGTGGAGAAGGAGACCGTCCCGGTCGAGCGGGTCCGGCTCGGCACCGAGACCGTCACCGAGCAGCAGGAAGTCAGCGAGCAGGTCCGCAAGGAGCGGATCGACGAGCCCGACGTGGACACGCGCGCGCGCCGCGACGACCGCTGACCGCAGGCTGATCTCCCGGTGACGGCCGTTTGACCTGGCCGTGCCGTGGTAGGTGATGCGCATGTCGGCATCTGGGACCACAGCGGGCCAGACCCGGCTGGTGCGCGCGGACGGGGTCGTGCAGGTCGATCCCAGCCTGGACGACCTGAACGCGCTGACGGGCGAGCCGCCGCCGTTCTGGCTGGACGTGTGCGACGTCAACCCGGACGTGGCCGGCTGGCTGGAACGCGCGCTGGGCCTGCACCCGCTGGTCATCGAGGACGCACAGCAGTTCGGCGAGCTGCCCAAGCTGGAGGTGTTCGACGACTACCTCGCGGTCGTACTCTACGGACCCGGGAAGGGCGCGAGCCTGGACCAGCTGACGCCGCCCGGCGGGCCGGTGAACGCCCCGGTCGACGTGAGCTCTCTCGATGCCCTGGGCGAGGTGCACTGCATCGTCTCCGCCCGCTGCGTCATCACCATCCATCACGCCGGCTGCCCGGCCATCGAGGATACCGCCGGGCGGGCGGTCATCCAGAAGGCACTGGCCGACGGCCCCGCCGCCGTCTTCTACCGGATCGCGGACGCCCTGACCGACAGCTTCTTCCCGGTTCTGGAGCAGCTCGACGACCGGCTGGACACCCTGCAGGCCGAGGTCATCCGGTCGCCGAGCAGCAGCCAGCTGACCGAGCTGGGCAGTTACCGGATCATGCTCACCCCGCTGCACAAGGTGCTGCTCCCGCAGGCCGACGTCTTCGCGACCCTGTCCTCGGGCAAGGTCCGCCTCCCGGGCGCGGACGACAGCCAGCTGCCCTACCTGCGGGACGTCCACGACCACCTGAAGAAGCTGTCCAACCTGACCGACTCCTACCGGATTCTCATTTCCGGCACCGCCGACTCCTACGCGTCGGTAGTGGGCAACCAGCAGAACGCGGTGATGAAGCAGCTGGCGGTCATCGCCACCATTTTCCTGCCGCTGACGTTCCTGACCGGGTTCTTCGGGCAGAACTTCGGCGCCCTGGTCGGCCATATCGGCAGCTGGGCCGCGTTCCTCGGCTTCGGCCTCGGCGGCGAGGTCGTCGCCGTCGGGCTGCTCTTCCTGCTGTTCCGCCGCCGGGGCTGGCTGAAATCCTGACCGGCGCTAGAGCCCCTGCCAGGCCGGCTTGGCCGCGTACACCTCGCGGTAGTGGTCCAGGCGCTGCAGCCGGGTGCCCGCGGGCGGGTCGAGCAGCACCGTGGCGTGCGGGTGCAGCTGCAGCACCGAGGCCGGGCAGGAGGCCGAGACCGGCCCCTCCACGGCGGCGGCGACCGCGGCCGCCTTGGCCGCGCCGGTAGCGATCAGCAGCAGGTGGCGAGCCTGCAGGATGGTGCCGAGGCCCTGGGTCAGCACATGGGTCGGCACCTCCTGGGGGGAGCCGAAAAAGCGCGCGTTGTCCTTCTGCGTCTGGGCGGTGAGGGTCTTGATCCGGGTGCGGCTGGCGAGCGAGGAACCGGGCTCGTTGAAGGCCAGGTGGCCGTCGGAGCCGATACCGAGCAGCTGCACGTCGATCCCGCCCGCCGCCGCGATCAGCGCCTCGTACCGCTCCCCCGCCGCGGGCAGCGCGTCCGGGTCCGGGTCGGGCCCGTGGACGCGCTCCGGGCCGATGCCCAGGCCGTCGGTCAGCTCGCGGGCGATGGTCACCCGGTAGCTTTGCGGGTGCCCGGCGGGCAGGCCGACGTACTCGTCGAGGTTGAAGCAGGTCACCCCGGCGTAGGAGGGGCCGGCGCCGGCCTGGTGGCGCCGGGTCAGCTCCTGGTAGGCCGGCAGCGGCGTCGACCCGGTGGCCAGGCCCAGCACCGCGGCGGGCGTGCGCCGTACCACCGACTCCAGGACGCCGGCCGCGACCGCGGCGATCTCGCCCGCCGACCCGAGCGGCACGACCTCCATCAGTGTCTTCCCTTCACGCCGGGTCGGCGATCAGCGCGGCGCCGATGGCGCCGACGGGGGCGCCGGCCGGGACCAGCCGCACCCGGGCGGCCAGGTCCACGGCGGCGAGGAACGGCGAGGTGGCCGCCTGGGCCCGCAGGGCGCCGGTGACAGCGGCCAGCAGCGGCTCGCCCAGGTCGGTGATGCCGCCGCCGATGATGATCGCGGCCGGGTCGACCGCCAGTCCGAGCATCCGGACGGCGTCGGCCACCCCGGCGGCGAAACGGCCGCGGGCCGCGCCCGCGGCCGGGTCGCCCGCGGCGGCGGCGGCGAACAGGGCCGCCGCCGGCGACGTCCCGCCGCCGGACGGCCAGGCGGCGGTCAGCGCGGAGGCGGCGCCGCTCAGCTCCAGGCAGCCGCGCTGCCCGCAGGGGCAGAGCGGGCCGTCGGGGTCGACCGGCACGTGCCCGATCTCCCCCGACGCGCCGTAGGCGCCGCGCCGCAG
>DASWUW010000350.1:0-7934 GCA_036406335.1 Trebonia sp. | reverse complement strand
ACCCGCTCGTTGGCGGCGAACCCGGGCCCGGTCTCGCCCCGCAGGGCGGCCTGCACGTGGGCCAGCTGCCAGGTCCGGCGGCCCACCTCCCCGATCCGGCCCATGCCCATCGAGTCGGAGTTGATGATCGGGATGGCCCCGAGGTCGTGCAGGTAGTTCTCTGCCGCGATGCCGTGCCGCCGCACCCGCGACGCCGCGATGGCGGCGTCGCTGTCCAGGCCGGGGCGCAGCCGGTGCACGGTCATGGTCATCGGCAGCAGCTCGGCCGCGGTGGCAGGCGTGAGCGGCAGCGTCGGCGTGGTCGAGGAGCCGAGGACGTGCGGGTGATTGAGGATCTCCAGGATGTCGGGGTGCCCGCCGCCGCCCTCTACGTGGTAAGCGTGCACGGTCCGCCCGGCGGTCGCCGCGACCGTGTCGGCCAGGTACCCCGACTCGTTGAGGGTGTCGGTGTGCAGGGCGACCGGCAGCCCGGTCGCCTCGGCCACGGTCAGGCAGGTGTCGACCTGCTCCGGGGTCGCGCCCCAGTCCTCGTGCACCTTGAACCCGCCCGCCCCCGACTCGACCGCCGCCTCCAGCAGTGCCGCCGACCGGGACGAGCCGCGAGCCAGGAACGCGGCGTTGAGCGGCGTCCCGGCCCAGCCGGCGATCAGCGCCCGCAGGTTGTAAGCGGGGTTCGCGCCGACGTCCCACACCCCGCCGGTGCCCATGCCGACGATCGTGGTGATCCCCGCCGCCAGCGCCGCCGGCGCGATCGCCGGGCTGGACAGGTGCACGTGCGAGTCGATCAGCCCGGCGGTGGCGATCAGCCCTTCGCCGGGCACGATCGCGGTATGCGAGTCGACCACCAGGTCCACGCCCGCCTGCAGGTCAGGGTTGCCGGCCCGCCCGGTGCCGACGATCCGGCCGCCGGCCACCCCGATCGAGGTCTTGCGGACGCCGAGGAGCGGGTCCAGCACCAGCACGTTCGGGATGATCAGGTCGAGGGCGCTGTCCCGGCCCGGGGCCCGCGCGGTGACCAGGATGCCGTCCCGGGCGGTCTTCCCGCACCCGCCGATCAGCTCGTCCCCGGGGTAGCCGTCGTCCGCTTCGACCTCGACCCAGAGGCCGGTGTCGGCCAGCCGCACCCGGTCCCCGGTGGTCGGGCCGTACCGGCGGGCGTACTCGCCCCGGTCCAGCGCGCTCATCCGCGGGCCTCCCGCCCCGGTCCGACGACGACGGTCACCTCGCGCTGCTGCCCGGCCCGGAGCAGCAGCGCCTCCCCGGCGGGCAGGTCCAGCCGCAGGCCGCGCGGTACCGCGGCCCCGGGCCCGGCAGTCGCATCCGGAACGGTCCCGGCCTGCGTCTCGCCCGCCAGCCGCACCGTGACCGCCGGGTTGACCTGGTCCAGGGGGTAATGCGAGGAGACCCACACGTCCCGCGCCCCGGTGTTGCGCAGCAGCGCCGTCTGCCGGGGCGCTCCCGGTGCGAGCTCGATCGTTCCCGCGCCCGCGAGCACGGCCCCGTCCGGGCCGGGCGCGCCGAAGGGGGCGTCGACGTGCACCAGCGTGGAGCCCCAGGGGAACAGCGCGTCGACCTCGATGACCGGGACGAGGCCGGCCACGCCGGGCAGCAGCGCCCCCGGCGGGATGACTGCCCGGGCCCGGTCGACCACCTCCGCCAGCGGCACGCCGTCCCAGGCCAGTTCGCAGATCTCGTCGCAGACCAGGGCTACCGCCTCGGTCGACCCGAGCGGGGCGCCGCGGGCCAGCCGGCGCCGCGCGAGGTCGGCGGCCGCCGCCAGCAGCAGCCGCTCTCGTTCCCGGGGGGTCAGGTGCACGCTTGGTAGCCTGCCAGGCCGGCCCCCGCTGGTGCCAGCGGGACCCGCGAACCGATGGTGCCGCCGCACGGGCCAACGTAGGGTGCGGTCATGAGTACCGCCGGGGTCAGCACCTACCTGCGCTGGAAGAAGGACGTGGCCGGGCACGACTACGCAGCCGCCGCCAGCTACCTCAGCATCCGCCTCGGGGGGCAGCAGGCGGAGGCGGTCGTAGCGGAGCTGCGCAAACTCCCGGTCATCACCCGGCGGGCGAACGACATCCTGCGGGCCACCGGGCGCGATCCGCTGCCGCTGTCCGATCCGGGCGTGCTGAAGGACCTGAAGAAGGTCCTGAGCGGGGAGAAGCTGTCCCCCGTCCTCGTGGCGGAGGCTGATGTCGCGGACGGCTACCACCGGCTCTCGCTCGCTTACGCGCTCGACCCGTACGCGGACGTCCCGCTCAAGCTCGGCGAACCGGGCCCGGCGGCCCGCTTAGCGACGGCCTCACCGGACGCTGGCGGCGGCCAGCCGGAGCCCGGTTACGCGGCGGCGGCGGCCTTCTCGGGAACCGCCGCGGTGTCCTGGCCGGGGCTGCTCGCGCTAGCCCGCAGGTAGCGGCTGACGGCGACGGCGACCAGGCAGATGGCGAGCCCGATCACCCGGACCGTGCCCTCGCTCGGCCCCGGCGCCAGGTGCGTCAGCTGAATCCGCAGGGACTCGGGGTGCGTGAAGGCGTTGCAGGACAGGTAGAGGACGAGCGCGGTGGCCAGCACCGCCGCGGTCTCCGCGACTGCCTGCACCAGCAGGACGCCGGCGGACCGGGCAGGCGGCTGGACGGGGACGGCGGCGCGCCGTTTGAGCTGCAGGTACTTGCTGACGACGAGGGCGACGGCGGACAGCGCGAACGCGACCACACCCGAGGTGTCGGTGCGCAGCCAGGGAATCGCCGGCCAGTAGGGGAAGGCGTCGTCGTAGCCGAACGCGCCCACCAGGGCTGACCCGACCCAGATCAGCAGGGCGGCGTAGCCGATCCCGAGGGCCGCCGACTCGATCGCCAGCCTGCGGTTCTGCTGCCTCCTGGTACGCACGCCGACCACTATAGGACAACCTGTACCGCGGTCCGCCGCCCGTAGACGGCACGGAGCCGGCCAGTGTCACGGTCCTGCCTCCAGCCGGGCCGGCGGGCTCCCGCGGGTGTCACGGGATGTCGTTCGGGTCCTGCTCAGCGGGACTCCGGCGGGCGGTGACGGCCAGGTAGACGGCGAGCAGCGCCACGCTGCCGCATAGCGCGGCCGACGACCAGCCGAGTGCGGGCCGCAGGCCCAGGGCCGCGCCGAGGAACCCGACGGTAATGCCGCTGCCGATCCGCATGCCGCTGGCACCGACCCCGTAGACACCGATGACCTGGCCCTTCTTCTCACGCGGAGCGCGCAGCTGCACCACCGTCTGGGTGATGGACATCGCGGCCAGGTTCGCGATCCCCCCGATGACGAGCAGCGGCGCGCTGATGAGGTAGTCGTGGCTGACCGCGAAGAAGACAGTGGACACGCCGTAGACCGCGGTGGACCACAGCGCGGCCCGGACCGAGAGCCTGACCCAGCCGGTGCCCTCGAGGAGCAGCCCGCCGAGCACGCCCCCGAGGCCGTTCGCGAACAGCAGCACGCCGTAGGCGGTCCCGCCGGAGATCCCGGTCGTGCTGCTGGCGATCGCGGGCATCGCGGTCTGCATGGCCGCGCCGATGAAAAACGAGCCGAGCCCGGCCAGGATGATCATCACCGCGAGCACCCGGTCGCGGGACACGTCACGGAACACCCGGACGGCCGTGAGCACGCCGATCCGCTGCCGCGCGGCGATCCCGTGGCGGGTGTGCCCGGTGAACCTGGTCCGGGCCATCAGGATGGTCAGCGGCAGGTAGAAGGCGATGTTTATCCAGATACCGCGGATTGGGCCGAGGCCGAGCAGCAGCGCCGACCCGACGACGGGGCCGCCCAGGATGCCGAGCGACCGCGCGGTGGAGTTGAGCCGGATGGCGCTCGGCAGGTCGGCCCGGCCGACAAAGTCTTCCAGCAGCAACTGCTCGGGCGGCGCCCACAGGGCCCCCGCCATGCCGTGCAGGATCAGCAGGACGCAGGCGTTCCAGACGGTAAGCGTGCCGGTAGCGAACAGGATGCCCCAGAACAGCGACACGGCCATGAACAGCGCCTGCGACGCCTGGATGAGCTTGCGGCAGTCGTAGCGGTCGGCCAGCGCGCCGAAGTAGGGGGACAGCAGCAGGAACGGCAGCCAGTGGCTGATCACTTCGAAGCCGGTCAGCGCGGGGGAGTGGAATCTCTCCCAGACGACCCAGTAGGTGATGACGTGCTCGATGTTGTCCGCCATCATGGCCAGGGCGGCGCCGCCCAGGTACAGCCGGCACTCGGGGTTGCGCAGCGCCGCGAACTTAGCCGGCGGCGCCGTTCCCGGGCCCCTGACTGGCTGCCCGGCCGCCGGAGGCTCGTCCGACTCCAGGACGGCGACGTGCGTGGGCACGCCACAGGCAGCGCACATAGTCCATTACTCCAGCATTGCTCGGAAGACGACCGCGCTTTCGGACCGCGCGGACTGGCCAGTCACGCAACAACGGTTCGCCAGTACGTACTATTCCGCGTTCCAACGGCGGCGGCTTGTTGCCCGGATCCTGTAGATGCCACAAAAGGCTGCCGGCGTGACCCGGCTGTCGGTCAGAAGATCAGTACCAGCCGACCGCGGATCCCGCCCGCGTCGAGCCGCCGGTGCGCCTCCGCCGCCTGCTCGGCGGGCAGTTCCTCGGCGACCCGCAGCGTCAGCACGCCCTGGTCGACCAGGGCGGCGAGCTCGGCGATCCGGTGCCCCTCGTGCAGGTGCTGCCCGACCAGGACCATGTCGACGCTGATCCCCCGCTCGGTCTTGCCGTTCTCGGACGGCCCGGCGTAGGGGCGGACCGCGAGCAGCTGGCCGCCGTCGCGCACCGCCGGCAGGATCGCGGGACCGAGCAGCGCGGCGTCGATGACCGCGTCCACCCCGTCGGGATACAGCTCGCGGACCGCCGCGGCCATCGCTTCGCCGCGGGGCAGCACCTGGTGCGCGCCGAACGACGCGCACAGCGCCTCGTCCTCGGGCTTGGCGTCGCCGACGATGGTCAGTCCCTCGTGGCGCCCGAGCTGGATCGCGTACTGCCCGACGATGCCGGCCGACCCGGTCACGGCGAGAACCGAGCCGGGCGGCAGGGCCAGCATGTCCAGCGCGGTGCGCACGGTCAGGCCGTTCATCGGCAGCGTCGCCGCGGCGGCCAGCGACCAGCCGTCCGGCACCCTCGCCAGCTGATCTTCGGCGACCGCCCGGTACTCGGCCTGCGCGCCGCCGCCGGGCACCGACGGAGAGACCGCGGCCATCACCCGGTCTCCGGGCCGCCAGACGGTCACGTCGGGGCCGGTCTCCTCGATGACCCCGGCCAGGTCCATGCCCGGGATATAAGGCGGCTCGACGCCAGGCGGCAGCGCCCGGCCGCCCTGGCGGAACCCGAGGTCGGTCGGGTTGACGGTGGCCGCGGCGACCTTGACCAGCACCTGGCCGGGCCCCGGGGACGGCTTCGGCACCAAGACGATGCCCAGCACCGACGGGCCGCCGAACTCGGTAAAGCCGACTGCTCGGATCTCGCTCATGAGGACGCTCCTTCAGCCTGCCGTCCGGGCCCGCAAGCCGTCGACGCCGCCGGCCGGACGATGGTGGATCGTTGAGAGGCATGCAGATGTAGACCTCTCAACGATCCACCATCGTGCCGCAGGGCCTCGCCGCGGGTCCCAGCCGGGCCGGCGGACCAGATGGTGGACGTTTGGGCACACCGGGGGGTGCCCGAATGTCCACTGTGATCCCGCAGGCCCGACACCCGCCGGATAACAGCAACATGCGTCGAGCGCTGCACGCCTGCTGGATAACAGCAACATGCGCGGAGCGCTAGACGACCGCCGCGGGACGCTTAGGGGAGCGCGGCCGGGCCGTCCTGCATCGAGTAGTCGTGCTGGGTGCGGGCGTACTCGAGGAACGCGTCCAGGGCGGCCGGGTCGGCCATCGCGCTGGTGTTGGCCGCCTTCTCCAGCGGCACCCCCATCAGCAGCCGGCGCACCGGGACCTCGAGCTTCTTGCCGGTCAGGGTGGTGGGGATGGCGGGCACCTGGATGAACCGGTCGGGCACGTGCCGCGGGGTGTACTCGCGCCGCAGCCGGGTCTTGATCTCGCTGACCAGGCTGTCGTTCAAGGTGAGCCCGTCGGCCAGCTTGATGAACATGGGCATGAAGAAGTGCCCGCCCGGCAGGTCGAGGTTGACCACGATCGCGTCGTCGATCTCGCGGATGCCCTCCAGCACGTTGTAGATCTCGGCGGTGCCGATCCGCACGCCGCCGCGGTTCAGCGTGGCGTCGGACCGGCCGAGGACGAAGGTGCCGCCCCGCGGGGTGACCCGGAAGAAGTCGCCCTGGCGCCAGATGCCGGGCCACTCGTCGAAGTAAGTGGCCCGGTACCGGGTCATGTTCTCGTCGTCGCCCCAGAACTTCACCGGCATCGACGGCAGCGGCCGGGTGATCACCATCTCGCCGACCTCGTCGACGACCGGGTCGCCCTTGTCATTGAACGCGTAAGCGGCGACGCCCAGGTTGCGGTGCTGGTGCTCGCCCGCGTAGGTCGCCAAGGAGGGGGACCCGCCGGTGAAGCCGGCGCAGACGTCGGTGCCGCCCGAGCCGACGTGCAGCCACAGGTCCCGCTTGACGTTGCGGTAGAACCACGCGTATACCTCGGGGGACACCGGCGACCCGGCCAGCATCACGCACTGCAGGGCGGACAGGTCGTAGCTGTCCTTCGGGACCACTCCGCGCTTGGCCAGCATGTCCGCGTAGGCCGGGGATCCGCCGAACAGCGTCACCTTCGCCTCCGCGGCCATCCGCCACAGCGCGTCCGGCTCTGGGTAACCGGGGTTCCCGTCGTACAGCAGCGGCTTCACCCCGAGCACGAGCGAGCTGACCATGAAGTTCCACATCATCCAGCCGGTGGTGGTGTAGAAGAACAGCACGTCGCCGTCGGACAGGTTCATGTTCAGCCGCTGCAGCTTCAGCTGCTCGAGCAGGATGCCGCCGTGGCTGTGGGTGATGGCCTTGGGCAGCCCGGTGGTCCCGCTGGAGAACAGGATCCACAGCGGCATCTCGAACGGGCCGTGGTGATAACGGAAGTACTCCCGTGCCACCGGCTCGCGGGCGAGCAATTCCGGCCACGGCTTCGCGCTCGCCGCCGGCGCCGGGACGTCGCGATAGGGCAGGTAGATCACGTGCTCCAGGCAGGTGAGGTCGGCGATGATCTGCTTCAGCTCACCCGAGCGGTCGTAGGCCTTGCCGTTGTACGTGTAGCCGCCGGTGCAGATCAGCACGGTGGGCTGCAGCTGCCGGAACCGGTCGAGCACGCCCCGCCAGCCGAAGTCGGGGGACACGCTGGTCCAGATCGCCCCGATGGACGTGGTGGCGAGCATGGCGATGACCGCCTCGGGCACGTTGGGCAGCATCGAGGCGACCCTCATCCCCGGCTTGACGCCGAGTTCGCGCAGCCGGGTCGCGAGGATCCGCACCGCGGGGCCGAACTCGTCCCAGTACATGGGCGTGACCGGGACCGACTCCGAGTGGTAGTACACCGCGACCTCGCCCGGCGCCTCCCGGCGCATGACGTTCTCGGCGTAGTTGAGCCGGGCGCCGGGGAACCACTGCGCGCCGGGCATCTCGCGCTGGCCGAGGACCGCGGTCGGCTGCTGCACGGCGATGATGTCGTTGTAGTCCCAGAGCGCCTGCCAGAACGCGTCGGTCTCGGTCACCGACCACTGCCACAGTTCTGGGTAGCCGGCGAACTCCAGGCCGCGCGTCTCGGAGAGCCAGCTCGTGAACGCGGTGATGTTCGCACCCGCGACCCGCTCGGGCGTCGGCGCCCACAGCAGGTCTCCCGCCTTGACCGGCCTGGTCACCGGGTCGCGGTCGGACAAGTCCATCGGGACGCTGGGGGGGTCGGCGGCATTGTTCACACCGCCGAGGCTGGCATAACGGACGGCAGGCCGGCAATGGGAACCCGGACTAGTTAGCGAGTAGTGATA
>DASWUW010000349.1:0-4796 GCA_036406335.1 Trebonia sp. | reverse complement strand
GTGCGGTGATCATGTCCGCGAGCACGTTGACGTCGAAGCCCGCGTCTATCTGCCTGGCCCGCGCGAGCAACATATCCTTGCCGAACCGGCGGGCCAGGACGTAGACGTCGGCAAAATCCCGCGCGGCAGCCCGGTCGAACAGGGCGAGCAGCTTATGGCCAGCGAGTTCTTCTGGGGCAAGCGTCGGACCGGCCGGAGTCACGAAGGCAGGGAGGTCAGGCGGCGCGTTTACGGCCAGGTCAACCAAAACCCCGGCATCAGCACTACGGATGACCATCCGGCAAAAAGTGTCGCTGTCATGGATCCGTTCCGCGCTCCAGCCTCGTCGGCGGGCCGCTACTTCCAGTGCGTCACATGCTGCGGGAACGTGTCCGCGCTCGGAAGCGGTAAAGAAGTCGAGGTCTTCAGTGGGCCGTGCCGTGAGGTGCTGCGCGAGCAGGGCCGCTCCTCCGGCTAGCAAGAAACCCCCGCTGGCAGGCAGAGTGAAGAAGAGCTTGGCCACCTCCAACTGGAAAGGCGACAAATCCGGCTGGCCTCCACCCGTCGCCATTACGCCACGTTCTCGACGAAGGGCCCGATCAGCGGCATCCAGGCAGATCGGACGGCTCGCGGCAGGACGAGGGTGTCCCACAGGTCAACAAGCAGCACACCGTCGACGTAATCAAGGATGTCGGCAGGCCTCCCCTCCTGCAGCACGATCTCGTATACGCGCGCTCGGTCAGCACGCGATCTGAGATCGAAAACCCGGCCTGGGGCTGACCAGTTGAGGTGCAGGGGCAACTCCACCGCCGCCAGGGAGCGCTCCACGTCCAGCCGCGGCAGCCGGTCAGGGACCCATATCGGCTTCCCGTATCCGGGCGCTTGCTCGGTAAACAACACGTGCGGCTGAGCTGCCAGCTCCCAGCCCGCCTCAGAAAGGAGCCGGGCAAAGGTGCTGACCATGGGAGACTTTCGGCCGTGCTCGTACGCCGACAGCGTCGGCCGTGAGGTTCCGGCACGACGCGCCAGGTCCTCTTGGGTCAAGCCCGAACTGACCCTGACCCGCTCAAGCAAGGCTGCAGTGTCTATCATGCATCCAGAGTATCCGATGAGATACCGTATCTTATCGGATACTGCGTACTGATGCCGTCATGCTGAGAGCGCCGCAGATTGCCGCGATCAAGAGCCCGGTCGATCTTTGCCACGATCCTGTCGTTACCGAATAACGCTTAACATTTCTAATTTAGGACTTTAATCAAGGCGGCGGAATTCCGCACCGCCGCGCCTGGACACGCGGCGAGCGCGCAGCCTAGCGGCCGGTCCTACCGTGTCGGACCCCGCAGGATGAGTTCCCGAGGGCACGGCTGGGCCATCAGCGGGCCATTAACCACGGTAAGCGGCGGTCAGCCGCGGTCACGACCGGACAACGATCCGCCCAGCTCAGCGCACCTGACAGCCCGGCGGGATACACCTTCCAAGCTGGTCATGCGGTTTCGATTACCGTCGCCCGCTCAACTTCTCTGGGCCAAGTTGGGGAACACTGCATATCTCCGCAGGTGAGATCCCGTCGCACGCTCTCTGCCGGAGAGCTGTCCGGAACGCCGCGTAGCCGCTAAAGCTGGTGGTCTGCCAGAGTCGGAGATCATTGGCCGTCCGGGGTGATCTGCATGCCCTGCAGGCCTGCGTAGTTACCTAGCACCGTCGCTGGCGTGAGCACGACGGCGGTTCCGGCGGAGACGTTGTAGCTGGCCAGCTGAAGTCCGCTGGTGTGCAGCTGTCCGGCGACCAGGTCCCCCGCCGGCGATGCCTTCAGCTCGGGTGCCCCGTACCAGCCCGCCAGGGGATCGTTCACGGCGTTCAGGGTGACGGTGGCCGGGTTCGTAGCCGGGTCAACCGAGCCAATCTCACCGTGCGAGCCGGGGGCGCCGTAGCCGAACCAGATCTTGCCGCTGGTGTAGGCGACGTAGGCGGGATCGGTGCCGGTGGCGTAGCGGGCGGTCTCGGTAAGCGTGCTGGTGCTGACGGCGGAGATCGCGTCGCTGTCCGCCAGCGCCGCGTAGACCGTGCTGCCGTCGCCGGACAGCGTCAGCCCGGTGGCACCAGGCTCGCTGGGGATCGTGGCCACTGTCTGGCCGGAGTAGTCGGTGACCAGGATGCTGCTCGTACCCGACCCGCCGGTGACGAACAGGTGGTGGTGGACGGGATCGACCAGCATCTGCGAGTACGTGGAAAACGGCAGTGCCACGGTACCGGTGAGGGCGGCCGCGGCCGGCCCGGCTGACCAAGCGACCGCGGCAACGCTGCCGGCCGCCGCAATCACGCTCGCTGTTGCGACCGTGAACGCACGCTTCAAGCGCATTTATCTCCTGTAGCTAAGAAAAGGTTAAGATCGAGAGCCGAAAGGCTGACTTGTCGGAATTTAACACTGCGCTTAAGAAATCTGCTCACGTCCCGCAGAAACCACAGTCCGGAAACGCTGCCGTGCGAGCGGCAATGCGTCGATGATGAAGTCGCGGTGCCGATCAAGCAGCCCATTGGATGTCGGGGTCTACGCCGAACGCGTCGCCTGCGTAGGCGATCTCGCCCTTAAGGCCGCCGACCCGTGCGCCCCTCCCGGTAAGTGGCTCAGTAGGGTGACGGAGACATTCGGCGACCATCACGGCGGAGGCGGGTCCATGCGTGCAGTCTGGTACGACCGGCAGGGCCCGGCGGATGAGGTATTTCAGGTCGGAGAGCTGCCTGACGTGCAGCCGGGTCCGGGGGAGGTCCGGGTACGACTGCGGTTTTCCGGCATCAACCCGGGCGACACCAAGAAACGCCGGGGCTGGCTGGGCTCGGACATGCCCTTCCCCCGCGTCATCCCGCACAGTGACGGCGCCGGGGTAATCGACGCGGTCGGGGAAGGCGCTGACCCGGCCCGGCTAGGGCGGCGCGCGTGGGTATTCGGCGCTCAGTCCTACCGGCCGTTCGGCACCGCCGCCCAGTGGACGGCGGTGCCCGAACATCTGGCTGTCGACCTTCCTGACGAGGTGCCCGACCAGGTCGGCGCCTGCCTGGGCATCCCGGGGATCACCGCGCACCGGGCGGTCTTCGCTGACGGTCCGGTCAGCGGCCTGACGGTCCTGGTCCACGGCGTCCTGGGCGGCGTCGGATCGCTCGCAGCGCAGCTGGCCGGCTGGGGAGGCGCCACGTTCATCGTAACGGTCCGGCGCAACTCCGACCTCCCCCAGGCCGCCAACCCGACGGCCCTCCCGATCGTCGCCCTTGACCAGCCCGACCCGGCCACCGCGATCCGGGATCTGGCGTCCGGCGGGGTGGAGGACCGGCCCGGCTTCCCGTTCTGGCCGCTGCTGTTCGACAACGTCACGATCCGCCTCCTGGGCAGCGACGACTTCCCGGACCGGGCCCGGCAGGAGGCCGCAGCCGACCTGACCACGGCGGCACGCGCAGGAGCGCTGGCCATCCCGGTAGGGACGGCGTTGCCCCTGGAGCAAGCAGCTACAGCCCACGACCTGGTAGACAGCGGCACCCACGAACGGGTGATCCTGGCCATCCCGGACTAGCCGGCCTTCCGATGCTGACCTTGCCTGAGCCGACATTCTCAGCGGCGGAGCTGCCGGGCCTGTGTGACACGGTCGCGTCACTGGACCCGGATCTGCAGCGCGTCGTGGACGAGTACGGGTACCCGGAGTTCTGGAACCGGCCCAACACCTTCGAGTCGCTGGTGTGGTTCATCCTCGAGCAGCAGGTGTCGCTGGCTTCGGCCAAGGCAGCTCTCGTAAAGCTGCGCGACCGGGTGGGCGCCGTCACCCCGGCCAGCGTTCTCGCGTTGACGGACGACGAGCTTCGCGCGGTCTATTTCAGCCGCCAGAAGACCGGCTACGTGCGCGGGCTGGCCCACACAATAGAGAGCGGCGACCTGGACCTCGCTTCGCTCGAAAAACTGACCGACCAGGCGATCCGCGAACGTCTCATCCGGCTGAAAGGCATCGGCAACTGGACCGTCGACGTCTACCTGATCATCGTGCTGCACCGGCTGGACCTGTTCCCGGCCGGAGACCTGGCCGCCACCGGCGGGCTCAGGGAACTAAAGGGCCTGCCCCGAACGATCCCGGTTGCGGAACTGGTTACCGCCGCACGGCGATGGGCCCCGTACCGCACCATCGGAACGATGCTCGTCTGGCACTCCTATTTGTCGCGAAGGGCGCCGCGCGGCCAACCGTGACGTCTTTCCGGTCGGGAAAGGCCGATATACGTTGGCGGTGCAGCGTCGCCGAGATGGCAGGGAGCCGGTATGAGCTTTACGGTGGAAAAAGACGTCATGGTGGCTATGCGGGACGGCGTGGAGCTGGCGACCGATGCCTGGATCCCGTCCGTCACCCCGGCGCCGACCCTGCTGGTCCGGCTGCCCTACGGCAAGGACCTGCCCCAGCTGCTGGCCTACGGGCTCATGCCGAACGTGTTCGCCCTCGTCGAGGCGGGCTACGTGGTGGTGTACCAGGACTGCCGGGGCACGTGGCGGTCCGGCGGTGAGTTCGTGCCCATGCGACGGCAGCATCGGCAGTTACGGACCGTCCTACCTGGGCTTCACGCAGTGGGCGAGTGTCGCGGGGGGCGCGCCGGTGAAGGCGATCGCCCCGGCGGTGACCACCACCGACTACTGCACGGCGCCGTGGTTCTCCGAGGGCGGCGCGGCCTCCTGGCACACGCTCCAGTCGTGGAGCACCCAGATGGCCATGGTCGAGGCACTGCGCCAGGTCAGCCGGGGCTCCGGTGACCCACAGCTACTGGCCGAGCTGGTCGCGATGATGGCGGAC
>DASWUW010000348.1:0-5755 GCA_036406335.1 Trebonia sp. | reverse complement strand
GGCCGGGTCGGCGCTGGCGCGGACGGCAAAGGCGGTGACGATCCAGGCCGGGACCGCAAAGGCGGTGACCGTGCAGGCCGGAACGGTGCGGGCCGGAACGGTGCGGGACGCCGGCGACGGGCCGGCGACGGCCACCACCCGGGTCACCATCGAACTCGACGAGCCGCACGCCGGCCGGACAGTGGCGTCCAAGACGATCGCGGCGGAGACCATCGACGAGGCCGCGTCCATGGTCGCGGGTTACGTCGCCCGCCAGGTCTTTTCCCGCGACCCGGCCTCTCCCGGCTGGTGCTACGGCGCGGCCGACGGCCGCGACCTGGGCGCGCTGCTGCTCGCCCGGCAGGAGCGGGTCTACGTGGAGAGCGCCGACGACGTGCGCGCCTCCCGCGCCCGGCAGATCGAGCTGCTGTGGAGCGTGACCGGCGCCGACCGCTGCGCCGGGGTCGTTCGCTACGAGCTGGCCCAGCTCGAGGCCCTGGAACGCGAGCAGCTGATCGCGCTGCGGCTGCACGCGATGAACCGCGAGCAGTACCCGCGGTTCCTCCGCGGCACCTACCGGCTGTGTATGTCGCTGGAGATGATCGCCGACCCGGACTACAGCTTCCTCAACCCGGCCGCCGCCCGGGTCATCCTGGACGAGACCCTGGACATCCTCTACCGGGCGGGCCGGACCGAGGTCGACCGGTGCGGCGAGGATGACATCCACCCGCGCAGCGGCAGCAACGGCCCGTCGGTGCTGTCGCACGCGCTGCGCGAGACGCTGCTCGGCTCCGCCCGGCGCGACCTGCGCGCCATCCGGCGCCAGTTGTCCTTCCCCCTCGTCGCCTGGAACACGTTCTGGCGCCGTGACGAGCGCACCGTCTGGCTGCCGCAGTGGCGGCTCACGACCCGGCAGGGATTCCGCGACGGGGTCTGTGTCGCCGAGCTGCTGGTCGCGGTCAAGCACCGGCTGAACCAGCGCGAACCGCCCGAACGGGCGGGCGGCCCCGCGAGACGCCGCCGGATCCTGGCCGAGCGGCTCCGGCAGCGCAAGGGCCTGCAGATCGTGGCGGCGGTCACCGGGGACGCCGCGGCGGTCCGTACCGTGCTCCGGGCCCGGTCCGGGCCCGGGCCGGACGCGGAAGCCCCCTACGCCCCGGGCGCACCGGGCGGGCGGACCCCGGACGGCTGGGTCCCGCCGACGCGGGACCGGGTGCGCTGGCTGCCCTGGCAGGCGCGGACCACGTCCTGGCAGGCGGCCTACAACACCGCCTGCCTGTACGCGATCCTGGCCCGGCACCACCTGGCGGGCGAGGAGCAGGTCATCGCCGGCCTGCGGCGGGTGGTCCTCAACCGCAACTCGGGCACCGAACGGCCGCACGACTGGCTCTCGGTCGATCCCGACATCGCCCCGCTGCTGCGCGACGACTCCCCGTTCACCAGGGTAAAGGCCTTCCTCGAGGCACAGGAGCGCCGCGACTACCCGATGCGGCAGGTCCACCACCTGGCCAGCGACGAGCGGCATCCCGCCGACTCCTGGTGACGGTCGACCCCCCGGTGCCGGTCGACGCGCTGCGCGCCACTAGAGCCAGGGCGGCAGTACCGGGGCGGCCTTCAGTTCGGGCGCGGGACGGCCGGTCAGGTAGGCGGCCAGGTCAGCTAGCGGCGCGCTGACCGGCACCGGGGCCCCGGTGCCGGTCACCTCCCAGGTATGGCCGGTGTCGGTGGCGGCCGCGGCCAGGGCGGGACCGCCGCCCTGGGCCGAGCGGCGGCCGGCCACGTCGTCCAGCAGCGCGGCCAGGAAATCGTCGGGCAGGCCGGTCCACCGGGTGCCCGCCCCGAGGTCGATCGCGTGGATGTAGACCTCGCGGACCCGCATCCAGGGAATCTCGCGCGCGGGCCGGCTCAGCCCCTGGGCGGTGATGATCTTCGCGTCCCAGGCCTGGTCGGGCAGCGTGTCGAAGTCGGCCGCGAGTTCCTGCGCGGTGGACGTGAGCCAGGCCCGCAGCTCGGCGGCGGGGAGCCGGGAGCCAGCCGCGATGTCAGCCTCGCGCTGCTCAGGCGGGTGTACATCCGGCGTTCCTCGCCGGTGCGGGCCCAGTGGACCAGGTTGCGCAGCGCCGCCGCGTTGGCGGCGATGTGAGCGACCAGGTAACGGCGGGTCCACCCGGGCAGGACCGTCGCCCCGGCCAGCGCCTGGTCGGACAGGCCGGCCACGTCGGCGAGCACCTGCTGGGTTCCGTCCCGCATCCAGGCCAGCGTCTGCTCCGGCTTCATCGGCGTCGTCACCTTTCCTCGCCCGTTCGCTCAGGCGATGATAGACGGGGTGCCGACCGCCCCCGGCTACGGCTGGTCCCGGGCGGGCCGGATGGTGCCGGTCACCTCGCCGAAGCCGATGCGGGCGCCGCCTGCCCCGGGGGCGGTGGCGGTGATGGTGACCGTGTCGCCGTCCTCGAGAAAGGTCCTGGGCTCGCCCTTGACCGTCACCGGCTCCGCGCCGCCCCAGGTGAGCTCGATGAAGGCGCCCCGCTGGAACCGGCCGGGGCCGGAGACGGTGCCGGAGGCGAACAGGTCGCCGGTGCGGGTGGACGCGCCGTTCACCGTCAGGTGGGCCAGCATCTGGGCGGGCGACCAGTACATGCTGGCGTAGTGCGGCCGGGAGACGATCTCGCCGTTCCACTCGATGGCCAGGTCGATGTCCAGGCCCCAGTCTTCGGTCTCCCGCAGGTACGGCAGCGGCCGCGGATGCTGGCCGGGCAGCGGCACGCGGGCCGCCTGCAGGGCCGCTAGCGGCACCACCCAGGGCGACACCGAGGTGGCGAACGACTTGCCCAGGTGCGGGCCGAGCGGCACGTACTCCCAGGCCTGCAGGTCGCGGGCGGACCAGTCGTTGACCAGGACGGCGCCGAATACGTGCTCCGCGAGCGCGCTGGCCGGCACCGGGGTGCCCAGCGGCGAGCCGGCGCCGATGACGAACCCGAGTTCCGCCTCAATGTCCAGCCTGGTCGACGGGCCGAAGACCGGGTCCGGGTCCTCCGGCCCCTTGCGCTGCCCGGTGGGCCGGATGACGTCGGTGCCGGAGACGACGATGGTGCCCGCCCGGCCGTGGTAGCCGACCGGGAGGTGCTTCCAGTTGGGCGTCAGCGGCTCGGCGTGCGGCCGGAACAGCCGCCCCAGGTTGGCCGCGTGATGCTCGGAGGCATAGAAGTCCACGTAGTCGGCGACCTCGAACGGCAGCCGCAGTTCTACCTCCCGCACCGGGTGCACCGCCCCGGCGGGCAGGTGCCCGGCCGTGACCAGCTCGGTAACCTGGCGACGGACCTCGGCCCAGCGGGCTGGTCCCTGCGCCAGGAACGGGTTGAGCGTCGGCGCGTCGAACACCTCGTCGCGCAGCGCCGCGGCGAGACCGATGACGTTGTCGCCGGCCCGGACCCCGGCGCGGGCCGGCTCGCCGCCGGCCGCGAACACCCCGTAGGGCAGGTTGCCCAGCCCGAACAGGGAATCGCCGGGAATGTCAACCGCGCCCATTTCGCCCCCTCGCAGTGCACCGTCGCAGCACACGCCCGCACTCTGCCACCGGCGCCGGCCGATGTCGAGCACTTGGCGCCGGCCGACGGCAAAGGGAAACCCGGGTCCCGCCGCGGGAGGCGGCGGAACCCGGGCTGCGCCCGCGGAGCCCGGGATCTAGTCGACGGCCTGCACCGGGATGGCCTCGAGCTCGACGACCTCGGCCCGGGTGGTGCGGCCCATCCACCAGAACAGCACGCCGACCGCGGCGAAGATCAGCACCGGGACCACCTCGGTGAGCAGGTAGACCCATTTCTGGGAGGGGTCCCAGCCGGAAGGGGCGTAATCCGCGCCGAACCAGTGGTCGCCCAGGCCGGGGGCGATGAGCTGGATCGTCGCCACCACGACCAGCAGCACCAGGATGACGGTGAGCGTCCTCATCCAGGGCATCCGGAACGGGCGCTCGACCATCGGGTGGGACCGGCGCAGTTTCCAGGCGGCCGGGTAGATGCCCAGGTAGCTGATCAGGGTGGTGGAGATGGTGACGCCGAGAACGGCGCCGAAGTACTTGGCGGCGTCCCCGCTGGTGATGGTCTCGGCCAGGATCACGATGACCGTGGCGACCAGGCCGCTGAAGATGTTCACCCGGACCGGGGTGCCGAACCGGGCGCTGATCACGCCGAGGAACCGCGGGCCGGCGCCGTCGTAGCAGGACACCGCCAGGGCCCGGTCGGAGCCCATGATCCAGGTGACGCCCGAGGTGAGCAGGCACAGGACGAACAGGACGGCGCCGACGGCGGCGAGTGCGGTGCCCGCGCCGCTCAGCGTCGGGGTGCCGTCCTTGGCGATAGAGCCGCCGTACACGGTGAAGACGTCCTTCATCGCGTCAGCGAAGCCGCTGAAGTTGGTGACGGCCGAGGCGGGGAGCACGATCAGGATGCCGAGCACGGGCAGCGCGTAGAGCAGGACGCTGCCGACCGTGGAGCGGGCGATGGCGAACGGGATGTCGCGCTTGGGGTTGGTCATCTCCTCGCCCGCCGAGCTGGGCAGTTCGAAGCCGACGAAGTTGAACAGCAGCACGCCCACCAGGGCGACGAACCCGGCGTAAGAGGGCTTGTAGGCGCTGCCGCCCAGTCCGTGCACGCCGTGCTTGCCCGCGTAGACGACGCAGGAGACGGTGAACAGGCCGAGCAGCAGGAAGCGGGCGAACGCGCCGGCCGTCGGCAGCCACTTGGCCCTGGAGAACGACAGGATGGCGGCCAGCACCGACACCCAGACGAAGAGGAGCGCGACTACGTAGAACAGCGGGGTCGACAGCGCGTTGCCGTTGTTGAAGAACACCTCGATCGCGCCGACGCACGCGCCCGCCAGCACCCCGCCGATCCAGACCGGGTTGGTGATCCAGTAGAGGAAGTTGTTCACCGCGCCGACCAGGTGCCCGAAGGCGAGCCGGGTCCAGAAGTAGGGCCCGCCCTCCTGCGGGAACGCCGATCCGAGCTCGGCGAACAGCAGCGCCTGGGGGATGAAGAACAGCAGGGCGAGGATGATCATCCAGGTGAAGGCCTCGCCGCCGCTGCTGGCTACGGACGCGATCGTGTCGACGCCGACGATCGTGCAGATGAGGAAGAACAGGATGTCGAAACGGCCGAAGTGCCGCTGGAGCTTGGCACTCTCCGCGGCCGCGGCGGCCGTTGTCTCAGTGATGGCCATCAGGCGACACTCCGGGGCGAAAGGTTAATAAGTCGCCACAGTCTGTCTGACGTGCATTTCTTTAGCGTTACCGGAGATTTCGAACTGATAACACCTAGGTCGTCAGCCGCAGCCCGGGCATGTCCTGCCGCTGCTCGGGCACCGAGCCGGGCCCGGCCAGCTCAGCCCGGGCTTCGGCCTCCTTCACGACCCGCTCGGCCTCGGCGCGGTCCATCCAGCCGCGGATGTCGGTGGACTTGCCCGGCTCGAGCTCCTTGTAGATGTCAAAGAAATGGCCGATCTCGTTGAGCAGGTGCCGCGGAACGTCGCTCAGGTCGTTGACCCGGCCCTTGCGGATGTCGTGCGAGGCCACCGCGAGCACCTTGGCGTCGGGACCGCGCTCGTCGCTCATCCAGAAGACCGCAACCGGGCGGACAGTGATCAGGCAGCCCGGGAAGGTGGGCTCGTCCAGCCAGATCAGCACGTCAAGCGGGTCGCCGTCCTCGGCCAGGGTGCCGGAGGTCTCGCCGTAGTCCATCGGGTACACCGTCGAGGTGAACAGCATGCGGTCCAGCCGGAT
>DASWUW010000347.1:0-13855 GCA_036406335.1 Trebonia sp. | reverse complement strand
TTGATCAGCGACTGGCCGCCGTGCACCGCCCGCACCGAGTCGGCCAGCTCGTCCAGCGGGATGTCCTTGAGCAGGTAGCCGCTCGCACCCGCGCGGATCGCCTCGAAGAGGTCCTCCTCCTCGTCGCTGATCGTCAGCATTATGATCTTGGCCGACGGGGCGACTTCTTTCATCTGCCGGGCCGCCTCGATGCCGGTGATCTTGGGCATCCGGATGTCCATCAGCACGACGTCGGGCGCGACCTCGCCCGCCTTCTGCACCGCCTCGGCGCCGTCGGACGCCTGCCCGACCAGGTCGAGGCCCGCCTCGCCCTGGAGCACCATCTCCAGGCCGCGGCGGAACAGGGCGTGGTCGTCGGCGATCAGTACCCGGATCGGGTCGCCTTCTGTCCCGGCGGGGGCGGCGGGGGCGGAAGGCACCGGGGACGCCGGGGGGGCGCCGGGCAGATGCTTCCTGGCCGCAAGAGACCGTTCGGTCACGGCCACTCCTTCCGCAGCGTTCGCAGTTCACGCACAGGATAGGACATGTCACTAAAGCTACGCGTACCGCCCCGGCAGTGCCAGGGCGGTACGGTGTGTCGTTCGCACTGGCGCCGCCGCTACCCCCGGCCGGCGGCCGGAACCGGGGCGGGCCAGCGGTGGTCAGGCCGGCAAGTTTCCGCTGGTGAGCCTGATCACGCCGTAGTCGTAGCCGCGGCGCCGGTAGACCACGCTGAACTTGCCGCAGTGGCTGTCGTGGTAGGCGAAGAAGTCGTGCCCGACCAGTTCCATCTCCAGCAGCGCCTGGTCGATCGTCATCGGCTGCGAGGCGTGAAACTTCTCCCGCACGACCAGCGGGCCGTCGCCGTCCATCTGCACCGGCACCAGCCCGGGGTCGATGTCAACGGCCTGGTCGCCGAAGTCGCCGGCCGTGTCTCCGGGCAGTGCGGGGAACGGCACGGCGGCTTCCGGACGGCGGTGCCCGGTTGATTTCCCGGTACCCCGGCTGCTGGTCTTGCCGTGCGCCTTGCGGCCGACGCGGGTGCCGCCCAGCATGGCCGCGTCGTCCGGCGCCGGGATCGCCGGGATGGCCACCTCGGCCAGGGCCGCCGCCTCCGCGGCCAGGGCCGAGGCCTGCGCGGGGGCGGCGGCCACCGCGGCCAGGGCGTCGGTGGAGCGCACGCTCAGGTCGCCCCGGCGGACCTTGCGCCGCTCGGCCGCCTTGCGCAGCCGGCCTTCGAGCTTGGCGAACGCGAGGTCCAGGGCGGCGTAGCGGTCGTCCGCGGCTGCTTCGGCCCGGATGGCGGGCCCCCGGGACCGGATCGTGAGCTCGACCCGCTCACTGTGATCGGCCTGCCTCGGGTTGCGTTCCGTCGACACCTCGACGTCAATCCGGATGGCGTTGTGATCGAGCTTCTCGAGCTTGGCCAGCTTGGCGCTCGCATGCCTGCGAAAGCGCTCCGGAACGCTGGTGTGGATGCCCTTGAAGGTGATTTCCATCGCGATCCCCCTACGGCTTAGTTACCGGTAGCGAACCTAGCTGAATGGGACACTCGCCCGGCCGACCTGGTCTTCGACCCCACATCCGCCTGCTGAGGAGTTCGCAGCCTCTATGGCCACTACTGACCTTCTCCCGTGGTCCGGGAAGACCCTTGTGCTCCCCGGCGGGGCAGGACTTACTTCTAAGCCGCACCGTGATCAGTCGACGAGAAGTCGCCTTACGTGGACCGTTTCGCCTGCGGCTGGCCTCGGCTTGCCGGGGAGGTTCTCCTGCCGCCTTCGCGGGCGGGCGAGCCTGCCTGGCGCAACCACGGACCCGGGCGAGTGCCATGCCTGAACGCTAGTCCTCCGGAGCCGAAATGTCAGGTAGGACATTGGTCATGAAGAGCTACATAACTGAGCTATAACGACGTTTCTCTCGTATTTTCTCAGGGATCTCCAAAGCCACCGCCAACTCAGGGGCCCCTCAGCCTGGGTAGGCCGGGTTGCTGCCGCCGACCGTGAGCGGCACCCACGCTCCGATCAGGCCGGCGTCGCTCGCCATCTGGTTCCCGGACAGGCCGGCCACCAGAACCTGGCCGTAGCTGGCGCTGATCGACCGCATCCCCGGTTCGGCCGCGACGGGCACCGGGGTGTCCCCGCTCACCGGGTACTCGGTCACGGCCGGGCCCGGGGTGGCGAGCGTGAGCACGTCGTCGGGGCCGTACCAGGTCAGCCCGGTGAACGTGCTGGCGTTGAGCGGGCTCTGCAGGACCTGGGACAGGGTGATCTGCGGGTTCGGTCCCGGCTGGCCGGAGATGGCGCCGAAGGTCAGGCTGTCGCCGTCCATGATGATCGCCACCCGGACGCCGTCGGGCGCGACCCGCAGCGCGGTGAACGGCACGGTCACGTTAGCGCCGGTCACCGACACCGGGACCCGCTGCCCGAGCGGCTGCCGGCTGGACGCCGCCCCGCGGAACATGACGATGCGGGCGCCCTCCGACGCCCACAGGTCGTCGCTGACATCCCAGCTCAACGACACGTACCCGGCGCCCCGCCTGGCCAGGGCACCGCCGGCCAGGCCCGTGTAGAGCACGGTGCCGCGCAGCGCGGCCACGTAGCGGCTGTCCGGCGAGACCGCGACCTGCGAGTAACCGGTGCCAATGCGCGCGACGCGTACCGGCGGGCCCGTGGTGCCGGCCCGGCTGGTCAGGTAGCCCTCGGTGTCCACGTAGTAGTACGAGCCGCTCGCGCCGGTCGGCGCGCCGGCCTTGCTCGACCGCTGAACCGGGTTGTTCTGGCTGCCCGGGGGGGCCCAGGGCCGGCCGTTCACCTCAACCAGGACCGACTGCACGTTCTGGCCGCTCTGCGTGGCCCCGGCGAGCGTCTGCAGCAGCTGGGCCGAGACCTGCTCCATGACCTCCGGGTCCTTGGTGCTGACGCTGGCCCGGGTGATCGTGGCGCCGGCCAGGTTGACCACCGCGATCGCGCCTTCGATGGTGACGCCGCTGATCTTGGTGTCCGGCGGGAGGGCGGTCCGTGTCGCCCCGCCCGGTTTCGCGCTGGTCGTCAGCCAGTCTCCGGTCGGGGTGATCAGGTCATCGACCAGCCCGTTCATCAGGTCCTCGGACTTGGCCTGCAGCGGCACGTACACCGGGTCGGGCACCAGGTAGCGGCCCGTCGGATCGAAGAAGTACAGGTTGCGGAGCTGGTAGTCGTGATCGAACGCGTCGCTGGTAAGCAGCAGCTCCTGCGGCGCGGCCGAGATCCGCCACTGGCCGCCGGCCGTCTTGACCAGGTCAAAGCGCTGCTGGGCGCTCGGCGAAGACGACCCCGGGCTGCTGGCCGACGGCACCGAGTAGCTGCCGTAACCCTGCAGGTAAGCCTGCTCCTTGCCGTTGACCTGCACTGTCGCCGCGTTCTTGGCGGCGGGCGCGGTGACCGTAGAACTCTCGATGTTCGGTCCGGCCTGGTACACGATCGCCGACCAGAGCGGGTTCCAGCTGTTCCGGTACTGCGGCGTCAGGTACTCCCGGGCCACCTCGCCGTGACTGCCAAAGCTCGCGGACGCGGTGAGGAACCCCTGGACGATCTCCTCCGGGGACCAGTTGCCCCCGGGCGGCTGCGGCACCACCTGCACGTAGGGCTGGGTCTGCGCGTCGGGTCCCTGGGTAACCGGGGCGGACTGCACCGGCCCGTTGTTCGGCATCGACACGCACCCGGTCGCGGTCAGCGCGACGGCGGCCAGCGCGGCCAGCGCGGCCAGGGCCCGGCGGGGCGCGGGGCTCCTGGTCACGGGCCGGCTAGCCATGGGCCCCTCCGCTCAGGTCCGCCTCCAGCGTGGTCACCACGCTGGAGATAACGTCCGCCTCGTCAGGCCCCAGCGGCAGCGGTGAGCCGGCCAGCGGCTGCCCGGCCACCCGGGGGACGGTGAGCCGGAACACCGAGCCCCGGCCCTTCTCGCCCCAGGCCTGCAGCCAGCCGCCGTGCAGCCGCGCGTCCTCCAGGGCGATGGCCAGGCCCAGTCCGTTACCCCCGGTGGTCCGGGCCCGGGCCGGGTCGGCCCGCCAGAACCGCTCGAAGACCAGCTGCTCCTCACCCGGAGCCAGCCCGATGCCGTGGTCGCGCACGGCGACCGCAGCCGCATCCCGGTCCGCCGCCAGCGTCACCACGACGTCTCTTCCCTCACCATGCTCCACCGCGTTGACCAGCAAGTTCCGCAATATCCGTTCCACCCGCCGCCGGTCCACCTCGGCCAGGCAGGCCTGGACCGGCAGCCGGAACTCGATGCGGCAGCCGCGGCGCTCGGCCAGCTGCTGCGCGTCGTCGGCGCTGCGCCGCACGATGTCGCCCAGGTCCGCGGGTTCGGGGTCCAGTGTCGCGACGTTCGAGTCGTGCCGGCTGATCTCCAGCAGCTCGGTGAGCAGGGTCTCGAATCGCTCGATCTGGCTCTGCAGCAGTTCGGTGCTGCGCGCGGCCGCCGGGTTGAGATCCTCGCGGGAATCGAAGAGGATCTCCGCGGCCATCCGGATTGTCGTCATCGGGGTCCGCAGCTCGTGCGAGACGTCGGAGACGAACTGGCGCTGCGCCTTGGACAGCTCCTCGAGCTGGTGCAGCTTCTCCTGCAGGCTGGCGGCCATGTCGTTGAACGAGGTGGCGAGCGCCGCCAGGTCGTCGGCCCCGCCGACCACCATCCGCTCCTCCAGCTGGCCGGCCGACAGCCGCTGGGCGGCCCGGGCCGCGTGCCGCACCGGCAGCACCACCCACCGCGTCACCAGCGAGGCGATCGCCGCCAGCAGCAGCACGAGCGCGATCCCGGCGGCGATCAGGGTGGTCTGGACCAGCTGCAGGGTCTGCTGCTCCTCGCTGAGCGGGAACACGAAGTACAGCTGGTAGGAGTTGCCCAGCGGCACCCCGTAGGCGATCGCGGACACGCCCGGACTGTCCTTGGCCATGAGCAGCGTGGTAGGCGCGTAGTAGAGCAGGTTCTCGGTCTGGCCGCGCTCCTGGACCAGCTGTTCCTGCTGGACGCTGGCCAGCAGGGAGGCCGGGAGGGTCTCGTCGGCGTCAAAGCTGGTGGCCCAGGGCGCGAAGCCCGGTTTGGCCCGCAGGGACACGTTCAGCCCGATCGCCACGTCGTAAGTAGACGTGCCGTTGGTCGGCGGCTGCAGCAACCGGGCGATCGCCCCCATGACCTGGTAGGCGACCTGCCCGTTGACCGGGCCGTTGGTCAGGCCGGCCTGCGAGCGGGCGGTGCTGAACCCGGTCAGCGCCTGCGTCTTGGCCTGATTCTCCGCGTTGAGCAGCAGGCCGTCGGCGATCTGCTCGGTGAGGAAGAAGCCGAGCACCGCGATCATGACGGCCGAGATGACCAGCGTGGTGCCGACCACTCGCAGCTGGAGGGAACGGCGCCAGCGCTGCCTGATCTTCCCGACGGCCAGGTGCTCCAGCCGCAGCAGGGCCCGGATGGAGACCGTCAGCCGGTGCGGCAGCCAGCTGACCAGCCAGCGCACCCACTTCTTGCGGCGCAGCGCCATTTCCCAGGCCTCGCGCCGGTCCCGCCGGTCGCGTGCCGACGCGATGACCGGAGCCGGCCGGGCCGGGTCGGGCGCGGGCTGCTGCGGCGTGGCCGGGTCACCGACCGCACCGGAGTTAACAGCAGACCGCTCCATGCTCCGATCAGCCAGGTCCCGCCTTGTAACCGACACCGCGCACCGTCACCACGATGTCGGGGTGCTCCGGGTCTTTCTCGATCTTAGCCCGCAGCCGCTGCACGTGCACGTTGACCAGCCGGGTGTCGGCCGCGTGGCGGTAGCCCCAGACCTGCTCGAGCAGCACCTCGCGGGTAAAGACCTGCCGCGGCTTGCGGGCCAGCGCGACCAGCAGGTCGAACTCGAGCGGAGTGAGGCTCAGCACCTCGCCGCTGCGCTTCACCGAGTGACCCGCGACGTCGATGGAGACCTCGCCGATCTGCAGCATCTCCGGGGCCGGCTCGTCCGTGCGCCGCAGCCGGGCCCGGATCCGGGCGACCAGCTCCTTGGACTTGAACGGCTTCATGATGTAGTCGTCGGCCCCCGACTCGAGGCCGAGGACAACGTCCACCGTGTCGGTCTTGGCGGTCAGCATCACGATCGGCACGCCGGACTCGCCCCTGATCTGGCGGCACACGTCGATGCCGTCCGAGCCGGGCAGCATCAGGTCAAGCAGCACCAGGTCCGGCCGGAAGTCACGGAACCCCTCAAGCGCCTTGTCCCCGTCCGCGACGAACATCGGCTCGAAACCTTCACCGCGGAGCACGATGCCAAGCATCTCCGCAAGCGCAGCGTCGTCGTCGACGACCAGCACGCGACCTTTCATGAGCCCCATCGTTCCATGTGTCCGGCTCTAAGTAGAGCACCCACGACGACAGACTGAGATATCCGTCGATCTGACCGCGCTGCATGCGCAGGTTACCCCTTTTCTACCAGGTCCGGACCGGCTAGGAGCCCCTTACGGGCAACGCAACCGCGCCCGCCGCACCGGACTTGGGTGGTTATAACCGGGCCGCAGGGGTAGGCGGGGGTGGATAATCGGGCGGCGGCCGACACCGGCCGCGGCACGAACGGAAGCGACGGGAAGGCAAGGGGGCCTGCACCATGAGCAATTTCGGCAACGTAGAGCACGAGGCTGAGCAGTTCGGGGAGAAGGAGGTCGAGCAGCGTATGGGCCAGAACGGCGGCCAGGGGCAGCAGGACCAGAACCAGAACCAGCAGCAGGACCAGAACCAGCAGCAGGGCGGGTACGACCAGAACCAGCAGGGCGGCGACTCCGGCCAGCAGGGCGGGTACGGCCAGGACCAGCAGCAGCAGGGCGGGTACGACCAGAACCAGCAGGGCGGCGACTCCGGCCAGCAGGGCGGCGACTCCGGCCAGCAGGGCGGCGACTCCGGCCAGCAGGGCGGGTACGACCAGAACCAGCAGGGCGGCGGTCAGGACCAGCAGCAGCAGTACTAAGCGCGTTCCGCGGCCGGGAACCGGCCGCTTCGCCTTATCCGGCGCCCGGCGGCATCTGCTGCCGGGCGCCGGCTGCTTCACCAGCGAATACGACCGCACCCGGCGCACCGGTTACCGCCGGGTTAAGCGGGTAGGCGACGGTCGCCAGGCACGGCGGCCGGGACCGGCCGTCGTGTGCAACGGAAGCGAACGGAAGGCGAGGTGACTGCACCATGAGCCAGAACCAGGGGAACGGCGAAGGCCAGGACCAGGGCGGCTACCAGGACCCGAGTAGCGGCCGCACCCAGGGCAAGCTGCCTGACGGCGGCACCCAAGACTCCGGCTTCGACCCCGCCAACGGCGGCCAGGGTGTGCCCGGCTACGGGGACACCCCGTACGGCAACCAGGACCAGTCCTCCGACAACCAGGGACAGGGTCAGGGCTACGACCCCGACCAGCACGGGGCCGGCCAGTACGGCAGCAACCAGGACCAGGGCAGCACCGGCGGTTACGACGCCGACCGCCAGGGCGGTTACGACCCCAACCAGGCCGGCGGCGACTCCGGCCAGGCCGGCGGCGACTCCGGCCAGCAGGGCGGCTTCCCCAGCCAGGGCGGCTACGACGACCAGCGCAGCGGCTACCAGGACCAGGCCAGCCAAGGGGACGCCAGCTCCTACGCGCAGCAGGACGTCAGCTACCGCGGGGACCATCAGGATGACTCGGACGAGAACTCGTACCACGACAACCGGAATCAGTAAGCCGTACTGAGACACGTCGACCATCGCCTCGGCGGGCGCCCGGCAGCATCACGCGGCCGGGCGCCTGCCGCTTCCCGAGAGGGCTAAGGTTCAGGACATGCCGGAGCCATTGGCCAATATCGTCGACCCGGGCTGGGCGGAAGCCCTCGCCCCGGTCGAGGACCAGATCACGCACATGGGCACGTTCCTGCGCGAGCAGGTCGCCGCCGGCCGGCAGTACCTGCCGGCCGGCGAGAACGTCCTGCGTGCCTTCAAGCAGCCGTTCGCCGACGTCCGGGTGCTGATCGTCGGCCAGGACCCTTACCCGACTCCCGGGCACGCGGTGGGCCTGAGCTTCTCGGTCGCCCCGACCGTCAAGCGGCTGCCCGGCTCGCTGGTCAACATCTTCCGCGAGTACAGCGACGACCTCGGCTACCCGCCGCCGTCCAACGGCGACCTCACCCCGTGGACCGAGCGCGGCGTGCTGCTGCTCAACCGGGTCCTCACCGTCGAGCCGCGCAAGCCCGCCAGCCACCGCGGCAAAGGGTGGGAGCAGGTCACCGAGCAGGCGATCCGCGCCCTGGCCAAACGGGACACGCCGCTGGCGGCCATCTTGTGGGGCAGCGACGCGCGGAAGCTGGCCCCGCTGCTGGGCCAGGACCGGTGCGTCGAGTCGGTCCACCCGAGCCCGATGTCCGCCGCCAACGGCTTCTTCGGCACCCGCCCGTTCAGCCGCGCCAACCAGATCCTGCAGGACCAGGGCGCCGACCCGGTCGACTGGCAGCTTCCCTAGCCCGCTCGCCCAGTGAACATTTCCGCGGGACACGTATCCTCAGGGACCGTGGACGACACGCCCGGGCCGGCAGCGGCGGTCCCCCGCGCGGCCGCGCGGGAAGCCGCGCCGGGCCGCCTCGCGCCTGAGCACCCAGACGGCTCCGGTCACGGCGGAGTGCCCGGCCGCCGGGTCCTCACCCTGTGGTTCGCGGTCTTCACCCTGTACGCGGCCGGAGAGATCTTCACCCGGCACGCCGACGGCACCTGGGGCGCCTGGGCCTGCGGCGGCTACGCCCTGGCGACCATCCTGCTGCTGGTCACCCGGAGCTGGCTGCTCCCCCTCGGCGCGGCGATCGCGGGCGCGTTCCTCGCCCCGCTGATCTGGATGATCCTTAAGGTCCCCGATACCTCGACCGCCGAGGTCGTGGTCATCAACCGGTCGGCGGACTACCTGGCCGCCCACGGGACGCCGTACCTGCCCGCCACCCTCATCACCGACTGGCAGCACTACAACCCGTACCTGCCGCTGATGGAACTGTTCGGCCTGCCGCGCGAGGCGGGGGCGCCCGGGCTGCTGGGCGACCCCCGGATCTGGACCTCGCTGGTCACCGTGGCCGCGCTCACCGCCGCCTTTGCGCTCCTTTCCCCCCACCCGGTCCGGAGCTGCGCCGGCTGCCGGCGGCGGCTGGGCGTGCTCGCCGCCGTCTCCGTCACCTCGCCGCTCATCGCCTTCCCGCTGAGCGTCGGCGTCACCGACCCGCCGATCATCGCCCTCACCTGCCTGGCCCTGGCCCTGACGGCCCGCAGCCAGTTCCTGCGGGCCGCGCTGGTGATCGCCGTCGCCTGCGCGATGAAGCCCACCGCCTGGGCCGTGATCCCGGTGCTCACGGTCCTGACCTGGGTCCGCGCCTCGCGCCGGGCCGCGGTCAGGTTTACCGGCGCTGCCGCAGGAGCCGCCGTCCTGCTCGCGCTGGCCGCCGCTCCCAACGCACTCGCCACCCCGGACGCCATCCGGCAGAACCTCATCGACTACCCGCTGGGTACCTCCAGGTACAAGACGGTGGCGGACAGCCCGCTCCCCGGCCACCTCATCGCCCAGCTCGGCCACGCCGGGCACCTCACCGTGGACGCACTGCTGCTGCTCGCGGTCCTCGCGTTCGCCGCCTGGCTGCTCGCCCGGCCGCCGCGCGACGCCCGGGACGCCGCGGTACGACTGATCGTGCTGTACACGGTGCTGTTCACCCTGGCGCCGTCCACCCGGTACGGCTACTACGCCTACCCGCTCGCGCTGGTCGGCTGGCTGGTCCTGTCCAGGCCACGGCCAGCGACCGCGGACTCCGAACGTGCGGTGGGTACCACTCCAGGCGTCCGGTAAACAGCCCCGCCTGGGTGAATGGATGATTCCGACAGCAACGTCGGCCCGCGCTCCAGACTTTCACTGGAGCGCAGGCCGACGGCTGATGCGGACCCGGACCCGATGCCGCATGCGCAGCCGCTACCAGCATCAGGCCCGACCGAAGGTACATGCGCCGCTAACGCCGGGGGTTAGCCGACTGAGCCGCCGTAGCGGCACGGCAGGTTGTGCCTTAGAGCGGACGGACGTTCTCCGCCTGCGGTCCCTTTTGCCCCTGGGTCGTGTCGAACTCGACCTTCTGGTTCTCATCCAGCGACCGGTAGCCGGAGCTCGAGATCGCGGAGAAGTGCACGAACACGTCCGCCGTCCCGTCATCGGGGGCGATGAAACCAAAGCCCTTGTCGGCGTTGAACCACTTCACTGTTCCTGTTGCCATCAGTCCATGTCCTCTATTCGCCATACCTTCACGCGAGTTGCCGCGCTGCCCCAGAGCCTACCGGTCTTGGCTACCGCTCCGTGTCCATTCAATCCCAGTCTTTTGCGAACCTGCCCGGCGCCCCCGTCCGGCGGGGCCGGCCGGCGGTTCCTGGTGCGCCTGGCGGCCGCCAGGAAAGGCCGGGCTGGCAGCACCATTCGCGGGCGCTTCCGGCCTGCTTTCTGCTGTCTCGCGAGTACCGTGCCGGCGGGGCGCTATGACGCAGCTGCACCTGAGACCAGAATCTGGGGCGAGCGAGCCCGCGGCCTGCGGCCGGAAGCTGCCAAATCCGGCAGGAGTGGCTTGACCACGGCCTGTCCGTCCAGCCGGCTGACCGGCAGAGCGCCGAACACAGCCTGACCATGATTTACGCGGGAATCTCCCGCCCGCGGCCCCGGTTCGAATGGGTCAGCTCGCCGCAGCAGGCCCTCCCTCTGGTGGCCGGGTGGCCCACCCTGGGCCGGCTCTTCGCCTGGATCCGGGATCCGCACCCGCAGGGAAGCCGCCGCTGGCCAGCGACCTGGCCAGGTCCGTCTCCCAGCTGCGCGGCGCCCTCAGCGCCGGCGTGGTCCACCCCGATCCTGAACTGTCCCCGGCCCGGAAGGGCAAGCGGCAGGAGCCCTGGCCCGAGCTGCCGGCGCTACGGGCCCTCGAGACCGGAGTTCCGCTCGGCGTGGTGCTGCACCAGGGCATCCGCACCGCGCTGCACCGCAGTCTCGTCCAGGGGTCCCGGGCGCCGGTCCGGGCCGCGCTGGCCGCCGATCCGGCCGAGCTGCCGGTGGGCTGGTACGAAGAGCTGTGCGTCGTAGCGGAACGCCCCGAGCTGGCGGGCACCGAGCCGGTTCCCGGAACATGGCACGAAGAGGTCCGGCTCCGGCCGGACGGCCTCCGTTACCGCGATGGCTGGCGGCCGCGGCCAGGGTAGCCCGTTCGCGGGCCGGGCCGGGATCGTTCCCGGGCCGGCCCGGCCGACCCGGTGGCTGACCGTATTGTCAGGTGGTGGACTGCGGTGCGTCTTCTGAGCTGTAAGTCCGTTTCTGGTGATTTACGTTTTATTAACGGTCAGCCTGATTGACGCGCTGAAACCTGGCCGTTACATTCCACTCACAATAGGAAAGTTTCTTTCCTATCTAGCCCTTGGAGCGGGTGAAGGAGGCCGGGCATGCCTGGCATATCGGAACGCGTCATACGCAGCTGTAAGCGCGCCAGCAGATGGCGCCCCAGGAGGGTCCTCGCGCTGGCCGTCGTCGCGCCGGTTATCGCGCTGACGGGCGCGGCCGCGTCGTCGGCCTCCGCCTTCGCCGCCCCGGCCGCCCATGTGGCGCCGGCCCTGGTGGCGGCGCCCGCCGCGGTCCCCGGCCCGCCGTCGGGCTGGTCCACCGTGTTCAGCGACGACTTCAACGGGTCGTCGGGGACCGGGGCGGACTCGCAGTGGATCTACGACACCGGGCCGGGGTCTAACTTCGGCACCGGCGAGATCGAGACCATGACCAACTCGGCCAGCAACGTGCACCTCGACGGGGCGGGCAACCTCGATCTCACGGCGGTCGGCAGCGGCAGCTCGTGGACCTCCGGCCGTATCCAGACCAGCACCGCCAACGTGGGTGCCCCCGCAGGCGGCGAGCTGCAGGTCAGCGCCTCGATCCAGCAGCCGACCGGCGGCCTGGGCTACTGGCCCGCGTTCTGGATGCTCGGCCCGGGACAGTGGCCGGAAAACGGCGAGATCGACATCATGGAGGATGTCAACGCGCTGTCCGAGGTCGCCGGGACCGTGCACTGCGGCACCGATCCAGGCGGCCCCTGCAACGAGCCGAACGGACTCGGCAGCGGCCTGCGGGCCTGCTCCGGCTGCCAGTCCGGCTACCACACCTACTCGATGATCCTCAACCGGACCAACACCGCCGCCGAGTCGATCACGTTCTACCTGGACGGCAGCGCCTACTACACCGAGACCGAGGCCCAGGTGGGCACGGCGACCTGGCAGGCGGCGTTTGACCACAACCTGTCGATCATCCTGGACCTGGCCATGGGCGGCGGCTTCCCGAACGGCGTCTGCAACTGCACCACGCCGACCAGCGCGACGGCCTCCGGCGGCACGATGAGCGTGGCCTACGTCGCCGCCTACTCGACCAGCGGCAGTGGTGGCGGAGGCGGCGGCGGGGGCGGCGGAGGCGGCACCGGCAGCGGCGGTGCCGCGGTCACCGGCTACAACGGGCTGTGCCTGGACGTCCGGGGCGCGAGCAGCGCCAACTACACGCCGGTCCAGCTTTACACCTGCAACGGGACCAGTGCCCAGCAGTGGACCGTCGTCCAGGCGGGCAGCACCCTGCGCGCCCTGGGCAAGTGCCTGGATATCAGCGGCGGCGGCACCGCCGACGGGACGGCGGTAGACCTCTACGACTGCAACAGCACCGGCGCGCAGGTCTTCATCCCGCAGTCCAACGGAGAGCTGTACAACCCGCAGTCGAATAAGTGCCTCGACGACACTAACTACGGCGGGTCGGGCACCCAGCTGCAGATCTGGGACTGCTCCGACAACGCCGCCCAGCAGTGGAAGCTGCCGTAACCCGCTTACGGCGCCGCCCGCGGCCGTTCCTGCACACTGGTGCCGGAACGGCCGCGGGTCCGGTACTGCCCGCCCGTCAAGGCCGGCGCTAGCCGGCCAGCTGGCTGAAGCGGCGCCGGTAGGCCTGGGGGGTGATGCCCCAGCGGCGGGTGAAGTGACGGCGGAGCATCAGCTCCTGCGCCAGGACCAGGCGCTGGCTGGTCAGCCCTGGTGGGGCGAGGTCCCGGTGTGCGCGGCGAACCAGCGGGCGAACGTGCGCGGCGCCATGTGCACCTGCCTGGCGAGGTCGGCGACGGTGACCGGCTCGGACAGGTGCTCGAGGGCCCAGTCGCGCAGTACGGCCAGGTCGGGTCCGTCGGCCGCGTCGTCCACCAGCACCGGGACAAACTGCGCCTGCCCGCCGTCGCGGTGCGGGGCGACGACCATGTGACGGGCGATCTGGTTGGCCACCGCGGCGCCGTGCTCCAGGCGGGCGACATGCAGTCAGGCATCGATGATCGCGGCCGTTCCGGCGCTGGTGATCACTTGGCCCGCGTCCACGTACAGCACCCCGGGATCGACCGTGACCTGCGGGTAGCGCCGGGCTAGCTCGGCCGCGGCGCTCCAGCGGGTGGTCGTCCGGCAGCCGTCGAGCAGCCCGGCGGCGGCGAGCACGAAGGCCCCGGTGCACGAGCTGAGTACCCGGCCGCCGCGGAGCAGACGCTGCCCTCGGGGCTGGCGGCGCTGCTCGTCGCCAGCGTCCCGCTGTGGATGGCACTGGCCGACCGGGTCATCAACCAGCAGCGGATCCCGCTGCGGGGCTGGATCGCGCTAGTCCTCGGGCTGGCCGGGATCGCGGTCATCGCCCGGCCGCCGGCGAGCTGCCCCGTGACCTGCTACGTGATCGCGCTGCGGCGGCTGCCGACCCCGGTGGTGTCCACCTACGCCTACGTCAACCCGGTGGTGGCGGTCGCGCTGGGCGCCCTGCTCCTCGGCGAGCGGCCCACGCCGGCCACGCTGCTCGGCGGCGCGGTGGTGGTCG